>JAGLSL010000022.1 GCA_023135785.1 bacterium | reverse complement strand
CCGTCCTTTCGGAGTCATCGGACCGCATTCAACAATCCGCAATTTGTTATATTTTTTTTAATAGGTGCCCCATTTTTTCTTTTTTTGTTTTAAGATAGGAAATATTGCGTTTGTTAACGGGCGTTTCTATTGGAACTCTTTGTGTAACTTTTAATTTGTACCCCTGCAAACCCACAATTTTCTTTGGGTTATTTGTTAAGAGTCTTATAGTAGAAAGCCCCAAATCTACCAGAACTTGCGCACCCATACCATAATCTCTTAAATCGTCTTTAAAACCCAAATCTTCATTTGCTTCTACTGTATCTCTTCCTTTATCCTGCAGAACATAGGCTTTTAATTTGTTGGCTAATCCTATACCTCTTCCTTCTTGCGGCATATAAAGTAAAACGCCTTTGCCTTCTTTGGATATCATTGTCAGAGCATCCCGAAGTTGGTTGCCACAATCGCATCTTAACGACTCAAAAACGTCTCCTGTAAGACACTGTGAGTGGACTCTGACAAGAACATCTTGTTTGCCTTTTACATCTCCTTTTATAAGTGCAAGATAATTTTCCTGGTTAATGAGAGATTCATAAAGGACAAGTTTAAAGTCTCCATGTGGTGTCGGCAGATTAGTCGTAAGCACTTCTTTTATTAATTTTTCTTCCTTTATCCTGAATGCTATTAAATCTTTTATTGTGCATAATGGAATATTAAATCGTTCGGAAAATTTCCGAAGCTGTGGCAGGCGCGCCATTGTGCCATCGTCGTTCATAATCTCGCACAAAACTCCTGCTGGTTTAAGCCCGAGTAGTTTGGCAAGGTCAATTGTTGCTTCTGTATGACCTGCTCTTTTTAGAACTCCTCCATCTTCTGCTTGAAGAGGGAATATATGTCCGGGTCTTGCAAGGTCATCCGGTTTTGTTTTTGTATTTAGAATTGTTTTTATAGTTGTTGCTCTGTCATGTGCAGATATGCCTGTAGTTGTATCTTTTTTTGCATCAACAGAAACAGTAAACTTACACCGGGTGATTTCTGTGTTCTTGTCCTCTGGAACCATCTGGTGCAGATTCAGCTCTGTCGCTCTCTGTTTTGTTATTGGCATGCATACCATACCTCTGCCGTACTTTGTCATGAAATTTATCTTTTCAGCTGTCGCAAACTCTGCGGCTATTATAAGGTCTCCTTCATTTTCTCTGTCCTCATCATCCACAATGATAACGAAGTTGCCTTTTTTGAGTTGCTCTGCCGCGTCTTTAACCTTTGCAAATTTCATGGAAATCCTTTTTCTTTTAGAAATTCAGATGTAATTGTTTCTCTTTTCTCAGATATGGCCTTTTCTATATATCTTGCCAGTATATCTACTTCGAGGTTCACTTTATCGTTTATCTTTTTTATTTCTATTGTAGCAAAAGATGTTGTATATGGAATTATAATAATTTTGAACGAAGAAGTCTCTACTTCTTTTACGGTTAAGCTTATTCCGTCGACTCCTATAGAGCCGTTTGGGACTATATATTTCATTAGGGGTAGGGGAGATTCTATTCTCAAACTAAAAGTTTCCCCTTTGCTTTTTTCAATTATTTCTCCTATCGCGTCAATATGTCCTGTGAGAATATGTCCTCCCAATCTGTCTGTAGGTTTTACCGCTCTTTCAAGGTTTACGCTCCTGTTTTCTTTAAAACTTAAAAGCGTAGTTTTTTCTAATGTTTCGCGTATAGCTTGCACTTTGAACGTGTTCTTTTGTATATCCGTTACGGAAAGACAAACTCCGTCGACGGATATGCTGTCGCCGTTTTTACCGTCTTTGCATATCTTGGGCGCGTTAACGCTAAACGTCCAAACATTGCCGCTCTTTTCTATTTTAGATATTTTACCTATTTCTTCAATTATTCCGGTGAACATTTTAATTAGTTTATAGTTTATGGTCTATGGTTTATAGTCTAAACACTATATACTATCGACTATCCACTGTATTTAATATGGTTTATAGTTTGTTGTCTAAACACTATATACTATCGACTATCTACTATATTTAATTAGTTTATGGTTTATAGTCTAAAAACTATACACTATCGACTATCATCCGTGTTTGAAATATCCTTCAATAACTATATCTTCTCCTATTTTCCTTGTAGATAAGTCGCGGATTCTTATAGCATTGGCTATTTTTTCTATTCCTTTTCCTTCTATCGGAGAAATTGCGTTTTTACCGCCGATTATCATAGGAGATAAAAACGCCACAAATTTATCTGCCAAGGCATTTTCTATAAATGAAGCATTTATTGTTCCGCCGCCTTCAACCAATATAGATGTAATTTCTCGTTTGGCTAATTCTATCATAAGTTTCTTTAGGTTGACTCTGCCTTCTTTTGAAGGAGTAACCATAATCTCTACTCCTTTTTGCTTCAAATCTCTTATTTTCTTTTTGGTTATTTTATCTGTTGTGGCAATTATAATCTGTCCGCCCTCCACCCAACCCCTGGCGGGCAAGCCTTTAGTTTTTAACAGATTGCAATCCAAAGGGATTCTTCCTCTGCTGTCAATAATTATTCTTTTTGGTTCTTTTATTTCCAAACCGTGAGTGTTAAGTTGAGGGTTGTCTTTAAGAAGTGTTTCTATCCCTATTAAAACCGCATCGAATTTACCTCTTAATTTTTGTGTGAATTCTCTGGAAACCTTTCCTGAAATCCATTTTGAATTGCCTTTACGAGTGGCTATTTTACCGTCTAAGCTCATAGCCCATTTCAAAACTACAACCGGCATTTTTTTAGTCATATATTTAATATATGTTTCGTTTATTTTTCTAGCATCCTGTTCAAGGATACCGACTTGTACATCTATTCCTTCGGATTTAAGTTTCTTTATCCCCTTACCATTGACCAAAGGATTTGGGTCCAGCATAGCTATTACAACTTTTTTTATACCCGCTTTTATTATTTGGGGAGCGCATGGCGGTGTTTTACCGTAATGAGCGCATGGCTCAAGGTTGATATACAGAGTAGCTCCTTTTGCTTTCCCGCCTGCCTTTTGGTTGCCTGCCAGCTTCGTAGCAGGCTGGCGGGCAGGCTTTCCTGCTGATTCAAGGGCAAGGATTTCAGCGTGCTTAGAACCTGCTCTTTTATGATAACCTCTTCCGATAATTTTGTTCCCCTTTACGATAACAGCGCCGACCAAAGGGTTAGGAGATGTAAGTCCTTCGGCCTTTACTGCAAGAGCCAATGCCTCTTTCATGTATTCAATATCTTTTAGGTTCTTCATATTACTTAGAATTCAAAATGCCCCTAGAAATTGCGAAGTAATTTCAGGGACTGAGTCCCGGAAATCCTTTGGATTTCTCGGGGTAAAAATCAAAGTGCAAAATGACAAATCAAAATTTAAAAATAAAAAAGAAACAGCTAATGGTTACTACTTTTTACATCTTGATATGTAATTTTAATTTTCCCTCTGGAATTTCTTTGAAATCCCGAGGACTTAGTCTCCCTAGAAAGGGACTAAATCCCTGGAATGCTCTGCATTCCTAGGGGTGATATTTGATTTTTAATTTATCTTTTTTATAGTAAGTTTATCTAAAAACTCGTTAAACATCAAAAATGTATAAATCTCGAAATGTGTTCTGTCATTGCGAGCCCGAATATTATGAGGGCGTGGCAATCTTTTATTTTTAATTTTTAGATTGCCACACTCACTTTGTTCGCTCGCAATGACATTACGTATTACTTGTCATTACTATGTCCGATGACTCTCCGACGAGTCCGAAAACAACTGTCGGTCCGATGACTCCGAAAGGACGGAGTATGCGGACTCTTCGGAGAGTTCTTCTGACCGAAAGGACGAGTATACGGACTCTTCGGAGAGCATTGCTACGAAGGATTTTTTTTTAGATATATAAATTTTGGGCAAACGAACTTATTTTGTCTTGATTTTTCCTAATTTAATATATTGAACCAGGGGAATTTTGGAAGGACATACATAAGTGCAGCAACCGCATTCCATACAATCTTTTATATGTAATTGGCTTAATCTTTCCCATTTTTCGGCTTTTACCACTTTTGCAATCTGTGTGGGAAGAAGATATGCAGGGCAAACTTCTATGCATTTTGCGCATCTTATACACGGCGCTTCGGTGTCTTCTATTATTTCATCTTTACTTTGAACGAGTATTCCGCTTGTTCCTTTTATAATGGGAGTTTGGATATCTTGTTGGGATATTCCCATCATTGGCCCGCCTAAAATTATTTTACCTACGTTATCCCAATCTATTTGGCAGAAATCAAGAATGTCTTTTATCGGCGTTCCAATTCTAACTAAATAATTGCCTGGGTTTTTTACTTTGCCTGTTACGGTTATTACCCTCTCATACAGTGGTTTGCCAAAGTTAACAGCTTCGTAAATAGCCAATAGAGTTCCGACATTATGAACTACAACACCCACATCCATAGGTAGTCCACCCGACGGGACTTCTTTGCCTAAAACCGTCTTAATAAGTTGTTTTTCTCCGCCTTGAGGATATTTTACTTTTATGGCTATTACTTCTATCTTCTCATTTCGCGTTAATTCTTTTATTTGCTCTATTGCGTCAGGTTTATTATTTTCTATTGCGATAATGCATCTTTCTGGAGATACAACTTGTTTTACTATTTTAATTCCTTCTACTATTTCTTTCCCCATTTCCTGCATAAGGCGTTGGTCGCAGGTTAAATATGGTTCGCATTCAGCGCCATTTGCTATGAAGGTTTTGATAACCTTTTCTTTTGGCGGGGACAATTTAACGTGTGTGGGAAATGCCGCGCCTCCGAGTCCAACAATTCCGGCATCTCTTGCGATTTTTATTATTTCATCTGCCGAAAGATTTCCGGTGTTTTTTTTAGGAGAAATAGATTCTTCGGTTAAATCCTGTTTATCGTTTTCTATTACAATAGATTGGAATCTTCCGATTACGGGATGCGAACTATTTTCTATAGATTTTACAGTTCCCGAAACAGACGAATGAATAGGGCTTGATATAAGTTTTTCGCAAGTTCCTATTAAGGTTCCTCTTTTTACTTTATCGCCTTTTTGAACTATGGGCTGGCATGGTGCGCCTGTATGTTGGCTTAAAGGAAAAAACAATATTTTAGGCGCGGGAATGGGTATTATTTCTTTATCACAACTTAAATGTTTGTTTTCCGGCGGATGAACACCGCCTCTAAAAGGACGTAATTTAATCATGGTATTTTCTTAATATTAAATATCAAAAATCAAATATTAAAATTACATATTAAAGTGTAAAAGGGGAAACTAATATTAAAAGTCTTGTCTTTCATTTTGAATTTTGATTTGTAATTTTGCATTTTAACTTTTAATTTTTACATTTTTTTAATCATATATTTCAATAATTTCTTCCAACCCTTTAGTATAACTTATATCGAGTTTTTCTTCTTTTTCTTCTATTATCACGACCTCGGTATTGGCGAGTTTTTCTATCAATTCTATCCCTTTTTCTTTTCCCATCACCATTAAAGCGGTTGCAAGCGCGTCTGCATCGATGCAAGTTTCTGTAACTACTGTGACTTGAATTATGGCGCTATCCACAGGATAACCAGTTTGAGGGTTAATTATATGACAAAACTTTTTTCCTTTCAAAGCGAAAAATTGTTCGTAATCGCCTGAAGTAGCTACTGCTTTATTTTTCAGTTTTAATATCCCTATAACTCCCTTCTTTTTTCTTGGATGACGTATACCGACATTCCAAGATTCTCCATTTTCTTTTTCGCCCAGACAATAAACATCTCCTCCCGCATTTATGAGAGCTGATTTGATTCCTTTTGCATTTAAATAGGATATAGCCTTATCCACAATATATCCTTTAGCAATTCCGCCTAAATTTATGCTTATGCCATCTTGCTTAAAACCGATTTCTCCGCCTGCTTGCCTTTGCAAGGAATGAACAGGTTTTGTTGGAGTAAATATTATGTTTTCCCATCCAACGGATTCAAGTGCTTTGTTTATTTCTTTTTCAGACGGGATTTCTTTAAGTTTTCCTTCTTCAAACTTCCATAATTTAAGAAGCGAGGAGATTGTTATATCAAAAGCACCATCCGTTAATTTACTGAAATAGACTGATCTTTCAATTACTTCATAAACATCTTTAGATACCTTTTGTAATTTATCCTTTTTCAGCGCATTTATCTTTTTTATTTCACTGCTCTTTTTAAATATGCTTAACTTGTTTTCCAATATTCTTATTTTTTTTACAGTTTCATTGATGACTTTATCGTTTTGGTTAATAAGGGTTATTTCCACAAAAGTCCCCATTAAAAGAAAAGTTCTGTGGTATGGGGTAGCTGCGAGCAATATTACGGGAAGCAGTAAAAATAGAATTAAATTTTTAAAGTTATTTTTCATGGGTTATTGGAAATCCGAAACATAAAAAAGAAGTTAAAGGGTAACGCCTGCCTGCTCGCCTTTCGGCGAAACCGAGGGCTTGCGAAGCGGGCAGGGATATTAGAGTATCAGAGCATCAGGTAACCAATGCGAAGGCAAGGAACGACCTGATATTCTGGTTTTCTGCAACCTGTTCATCTGGTATCCCGTAACCTTATTTCCTCACCTGTCCATCGCCAAACACGATATATTTATAAGTTGTCAGTTCCTCAAGCCCCATCGGGCCGCGCGCATGGATTTTATCGGTTGATATACCAATCTCTGCGCCGAGACCAAACTCGCCGCCGTCGGTAAATCTTGTGGAAGCATTTACATAAACAGTGGCGGAGTCCGCCTCGTTTAAGAATTTTTGGGCATTGAGATTATTTTCGGTTACTATCGCATCCGAAAGATGCGTGCTGTAGGTATTGATGTGTTCAATCGCGTCATCTACCCCCGGAATTATTTTAACAGCAAGAATAAGGTCGAGATATTCGGCATACCAGTCGGATTCGTTTGCGGATTTTATACCTTTAACTATCTTTCTTGTCTTAGCGCATCCTCTAATCTCGACTTTTGCTGACTTGAATTTCTTGAACATCGACGGCAAAAATTCTTTGGCAATTTTCTCATCAACAAGCATTGTTTCCATAGCGTTGCATACGCCCGGTCTTTGTACTTTAGCATTAAAGCATATATCTTTTGCCATTTTTAAGTTGGCGAATCTGTCAACATATACGTGGCATATACCTTTATAATGTTTGATTACAGGAATGTAGGAATTTTCCGTAACTTTTCTTATTAATTCTTCGCCACCTCTTGGAATTATGAGGTCTATATGAGTGTTTAGTTTAAGAAGTTCATCCACAGCTTTTCTGTCTGTTGTCGGGATAAACTGAATAGCTTCTTCGGGTATTGCTGTTCCTTTCAATGATGACCTCAGTATTTCCGCTAGCTTTTTATTAGAATTAAAAGACTCACTACCGCCTCTTAGAATTACGGCATTGCCTGCTTTTAAGCACAGTGTTGCAGCATCACTTGTAACATTCGGTCTTGATTCATATATTATCCCAATTACACCAATCGGAACTCTTTTTTTGCTTATCTTAAGACCGTTTGGTCTTTCCCAAGTTTTTATAATAGTTCCAACCGGGTCTTGGAGTTTAACGATGTCTCTTATATCGGATGCCATCTTCGAAATTCTTTCTTCATTAAGAGTGAGCCGGTCAATAAAAGCGGAAGAAAGTTTCTTTTTGCGGGCGCTTTCTAAATCCTGTTTATTTGCTTTAATTAAGGTGTTTTTTGCTTTCAATAAATCATCCGCCATCTTCCCCAAAGCTTTGTTCTTATCTTTGGTAGAAGCCATAGCCAGCTTATACGAAGCTTTCTTCGCCTCTTGAGCTATTTTCAGAACTTGAGTTTTTATATCCATTTTGACATCATCCTCTTAGCTTCTTCATGCGTATAAATTCGTCCTTCCTCTACACTCTTTAGTCCTTTCTCAATTTTTTGAAGGACATAAAGATGGTACTGTATGTCTTCTAAAGAACAGTCTTCTGGTAGACGTTTGAGAAGATTCTTTACCTTTTGTTTAGCTGTAAACATACATATCCCTTTTTTATAATAATATCACGGATTCCAAGATGATTCCAACGGGCATTTATATACTTCTTGAAATGTTGTTTTGCGGAGAATTTTCAGATAGCGGAAAATTTAGGTTTTTTGTTGCGATAATTGCTTTTAGTAAACAGGCAAATGTTTTTTGAACATTTCGGTAATTATCTGTTCCATTGAGTATAAACCTTTATGTTTTTTTATAAGCCATTTTGACGCAAATACGGCTCCCTGACCGAAGGCCGCTCTACTGATACTATCGTGCGCCAATCTTATGGTTTGATTCTGTAAACCGAAAATTATCTCATGTTTGCCTACAATTCCACCAACACGGATTGAATTAACATTTGTCTTTTCATTAAGATTTAGGATAGAAGCTAGTTTCTTTGCTGTTCCCGATATGTCCCGTTTTTCCCTGAAATGTTCTTCTACAATTTCTATATCTGCGTGAGGAGCTATCTCCTGAAGGACTTGAGATGCTATAAGCAGAAAATTAATACCGAGAGTGATATTGGGTGAATAAAGCACAGCTGTCTGCGATTTTAACGACAAGAGTTTATTTAGATCTTGTTCCTTGTAGTTAGAAATTGCCGAAATTATTTTAATACCTAATCCTGCGGCTTTTTCATAATAGTTTACGGCTTTGGAACTGGCAAAATCAACAATTATATCTACGGGATTATTTTTAAAAAAGGACTCATCTATTTCGGCAATGGAAAATATTTCTCCAGCTTCATATTCATAACCAAGAAGGTCTGAAGCAAATTTATGCTTATTCCTAGGGGTTTTACGCACAACCCATTCTAAAGAGAAATTGCTATCTTGAAGGAATTCGTTTGCAACAATTTTGCCGGTTCTTCCAAATCCAAATAGTCCAATGCGAATTTTTTCCATGGTTTAGCCTCCTGAGAATATTGTGTCAATTGATTTAAGCGGAGTGCACTTCAGATATCCTGATAAAGTCCTGTATTATAGCATAGTTCAGCTTATATGTGCTGAATTGAGGTTTTGATATCTTTTGGAGTAAAAAATACTCTCTAATTGGCTGAAACAGTTATATTAGAAGGTTTGTTGTGTTGTTTTTTACAGTGGATGCTAGTCCCAGAATTGAATCAGTCTGTCCTGTGTCCTAAATCCCGAAAAATTGAAATGTTTTTGGATCCATTCAACCGTTTTTTTATGGTAAAAGAATACGTGCGCAGGGTCGTTTTTGTAATACCAATCTTTGAAATTAGTTTTGTCGGTGTAAATATCTGTCATGCAGTATAATATGCCCTTTTGATTAAGCAGAGACCTTAAGAGCCCGAATTCTTTTGATGGATTATGAAAATGTTCTATTACCTCGCAACATACTATAAAATCGTATTTTGATTTAAGGTTTTGGGTATCGTTGAAAAAAAACGGGTCATATAATCTCATCCTAAATCCTTTATCGCTTAAAAGTTTTGAGATAACAGGACCTGTTCCTGACCCAAAATCCAATCCCAAATGTTGGACATTGAAATTTTGCACGACTTGATTAACAATAGGCGCAACAAATTTTTGATATCCCGCATCTTCTACATCATTATTATGTTCTTCGTATCTGATTTTTTCTGCCTGTTTGGAAAGAAAATATTTAGAGTCTAACATTACGGCAGAACAGTTGTTGCATCTGTGATATTGACTTTTATTTGTCTCGTAAAATAGATTTGTTGGCGAAGCGCATAAAGTACATCGTGTTTGCGCTTTTAAATTTATTTTTTCTTTCATGGTCAACTATTTAGTGTTGAGTTATGAGATATGGATTTCCTAAACATTGTTTTTGTTAAACTTAAGCCGTAGCATTTCATTTCCTGTTTTTTGGAAATGGTAAGGAACCTTTTCTATTGTGCAAGTTACTTTTGCTTTAGATAGTTGGTCTATAACTGGCGCCAAAAATGGTGAACGTTCACTGTTTAAATCAACAATAGGAAATATTCTTACCTCTGAACCGATACGAAGGAGTTCTTTTACTGATTGGATGTGAAAATTAAGGTCCCGATTAGCTGAGTAGAAAAATAAAAGATGGGAAGAAAGCACTAAATCAAAACTCTTATCGGCAAAAGGAAGGGTTGGAAGTGTTGCATTAACATATCTTTCCTGTCTTTTTCCCAGTTCATAATCTTGGCAAAACTCATCCATTGAAGCCATTCTTATTTGCATAAGATTTTCTAGGGAAGGGATTCTGGTCCAGACAAATTTATCTTTATTCTCACTGGTTTGCGCAATTACTGTTTCATAGGTTTCTTTGATTCTTTTTCGTAGTTGTTTCTCGGAAAATTGATATATAGGATCAACTGAAATGATGTTAACGCCGCGCTTATACATTTGTGTATTAAATGAAGCCGGACCATCTCCTACACCGATAATTTTACGTTTGAGGTCATCGTCTGACAGAAGAAACATATCTATGTATTCTTCAAAAGACCTTCCCCATGGGACAATATCTGAATATTTAATACTCATATAATTAGCTATCTTAATTGTAGGTATATAGTGGATTTATTCGTAGATTTTTAAACAACTAAATTATCTCTGTGGATGACTTTGTCGTAAGTTTTATGTTCCAATATTTATTTTTTCTTCTTTTCAATCGCAGCGAAGAATGTGCCGATTTCTTTACCTGAAATTATCTTATTTAATATCTGTTTTTCTTTGCCGTTAGCTATAACAACTGGTATTCCTGCCTGAGTAAGCATTTTTGCCGCTTTGATTTTAGTTTCCATTCCGCCTGCGCCGTCGCCTTTAGCTTTAGCCATTTTTTCTATTGCAGGTGTAATCTTCTTTACATAAGGCACGAACCTTGCCTCGTTGGAAGTAATCCCGAAGGCTTTCGGGATGCCACACTTTTGGCTTGTCCCGTTAGAAATTCTATTTCTAACGGGATGTAGGCTTCTAATGGGGTTATTGTCACAGGGCAAGTCCGTATATAACCCATCTACATTTGTGAGGATTGTTAATAAGTCCACATCCATCATAAGAGAAACTAAAGCTGAAAGTGTGTCGTTGTCCCCGAATTTTATTTCTTCCACGGCAACCGTATCGTTTTCGTTAATGATAGGTATAACACCTTTGTCTAAAAGACGACGCAAGGTATTTTTTGCATTTAAATATCTCTTGCTGTTGTGCAAATCCTCTCGTGTCAAAAGAATTTGCGCAACAGGGATATTGTATTTTTTAAATGCGGTAGCGTAACTGTGCATTAGTTTTACTTGTCCCACTGCGGATGCGGCTTGTTTTAAAGGCAGGTTGGTAGGTCTTGAACCGAGTTTTAAATCTTTTAGCCCCGCCACTATTGCGCCGGAAGTTACAATTAAAATCTGATGTTTTTTTCTGTATAGCGCTTCAATATCCTTAACTAAAGCGTTTATTAGGGATGAATCCAGTTCGTTTTTGGATGAGGTTATAACACGGCTGCCGATTTTTACGACTATGCATTTTGATTTTGAAAGGACTTTTGCTTTATCCATTAGAAGTTTACAGTTAACAGTACATAGTTTACAGTTTTCCTGGTTACTGTAAACGGGTTACTGGTTACTTATAACTTACATCTTCACCACCCAAACTTTTGTAGTGGCAGTAACTTTAGGGTCAAGTTTGATTTTTACGCTGTATATACCTAATGCTTTTATCGGATTAGAAATTTCTATTTTTCTTTTGTCTATATCAAAGCCCTCTTTTTTCAAAAGGTCCGAAACATCCTGTGTGGTTACAGAACCATATAATTTGTCTTTTTCTCCCACCTGAACCGGTGCAGTTAAAGAAAGTTTTTCTAATTTTTGACACAGTTCGTCTATTGCTTTTCTGTTTTCTTTTCTTCTCTTATCAGCTTTTATTTTTTCCTTTTGTATGATTTTTTCGTTTGCTGGTGTTGCTTCAAAAACTAACTTTTTAGGGATAAGATAGTTACGAGCATATCCTTCCTTTACATTTACTATGTCACCGATTTGACCCAGGTTTTCTACATCTTTAGTTAATATTAATTTCATATTATTTATTCCTCTCTTTTGCCGGGGGTTTGAGTATCCCTGCTTTTTCTTTAACCTTTGTTACTATTTCCTTGGTGATATCTGCATGTTCTTTTAAGTATTTTGTGGCGTTTTCTTTCCCTTGCCCTATCTTTTCTCCTTTATATGAATACCATGAACCGGCTTTTTCTACAATACCGTATTCTGCGGCGGCTTCTATCACACTGCTTTCCCATGATATGCCTTGATTATATAAAACATCCAACATAGCTTGTCTGAAAGGCGGAGCAACTTTGTTTTTTACGACTTTCACTCTGTTTGTGCTTCCGGTAATAGTGTCGTTTTCTCCGGTTATCTTACCCGTTCTTCGTATATCTAATCTTACCGATGAATAGAATTTTAATGCTTTCCCGCCTGTAGTGGTCTCGGGATTGCCCCACATTACGCCGATTTTCATTCTTATCTGATTAATGAAGATACATACAGTTTTGGATTTACTTATAGAAGATGTAAGTTTTCTTAAAGCTTGTGACATAAGCCGTGCCTGAAGTCCCATGTGCGAATCGCCCATATCTCCTTCAAGTTCTGCTCTTGGAACTAA
Source organism: bacterium (assembly GCA_023135785.1). Taxonomy (NCBI): domain Bacteria; species bacterium. Next base: position 18,870 of record JAGLSL010000022.1, on the reverse strand, counting down.
AGCTGCTACCGAATCAATCACAATTACATCCATTGTGTTTGACCTGACTAAAACTTCAGTGATATCCAGCGCCTGTTCGCCTGTATCGGGCTGGGAAACCAATAGATTGTCCAGGTCAACCCCCAAAATCTTGGCATATTTAGGGTCTAGGGCATGTTCAACATCAATAAACGCTGCCTTTCCTCCCATTTTTTGCGCATTCGCTATTACGTGAAGAGAAAGCGTTGTCTTACCGCTTGCTTCAGGCCCGTATATTTCAGTCACTCTACCTCGAGGAAGTCCTCCCACGCCTAATGCCAAATCAAGAGTGAGTGCTCCGGTAGATATAACCTCAACCGGAATATATGCTCTTGCGTCACCGAGGCGCATAATAGAACCCTTACCGTGTTGTTTTTCTATTTGACTTAAAGCCAACTCAAGCGCTTTATCTTTGTTAATCTTTTCCGTATTCTTTTCTGATTTTTCCGTCACTTTATCCTCCCGTTAGATTGAGTATAAATTTTTTGAAATTTATACTGCAAATTATCATATTCCCGCTTAAGATTCAACCCGCCATTGAAACTGTGGCGCGGTTTGTCTCGCCAATTATTCTTGCCCGCCAATCTTTAATGGTGGGAGTGGCGGACAACTTTGAGATTAAATTCGTCCAAAATATTATATTCTGCTCCAGATGATTTTAGTATGCTCTGAAAAAGGACAATTCTATCTACTGTAATGGGTTTAAATTGCGGCAAAGATAGTATTTTTATTTTCTCTGTTAACTTTTGGATATTCTTTTTGCTTCGCACTCTTCCCAGTGTAAGGTGGGAGGAAAATGCGCGTGTTTCTTTCTTTAATCCTAATGGTTCCATAATCTTTTCTATTGCCTGTTGTAATTTATTTATCTTATCTTCATTTTTTCTTATACCTATCCAGATTATTTTAGGATTTAATAGAGTAGGGAATGTTCCGAGTTTTCCAATACAGGATTCAAAACTTGTATGTTCTCTGACTGTTTTTTTTAATTCTTCAGAAATTGTTTTGATTTTTGATTCATCAACTTCACCCAAAAATTTTAAAGTAAGATGTATATTTTCAATTTTCACCCATCTAATATCTGCTGAGACTTCTTTTAATTGAGTTTGTATTTTGGAAAGTTCTTCGTGAGTGTATTTAGGTAAAGGGATAGCTATAAAGCAACGCATTTTGTCTCACTTCGCTCGACTAAAATTAAATTCCTAATTTCTAATATCCAATTTCCAATTATTCATGTAATTAAATATTTTCTCACCATGTCCAAAGCGGTTTGAGCGGTTTTGGTCCTAATCATAGAACGCGTGCCGGAAAACTGATATTTTTCTACTTGACACCCCTTGTTGTCGGTTGCCAATCCGATAAAAACAAGTCCCAGAGATTTGTTGGTTGTTCCGATTGATGGTCCTGCAATCCCTGTAGTAGACAACCCTATATTGGCGGAGGATATATTCTTTACAGCTAATGCCATTGCTTTTGCGACTTGTTCGCTTACTGCTCCGTTTTCTTTAATTAATTCTTCAGGAATTTTTAAATCTTTTATTTTGGATTCATTGGAATAAGTCACCATACCTGACAAGAAATAATTTGAGCTTCCCGGAATATCCGTAATTTTTTTTGAAATTAATCCGCCGGTTATTGATTCGGCTATAGCAATAGTTTTTTTGTTTATGGAAAGCAGCATTCCTATGACTTTCTCCATAGATGTTTCTCCTGTAGCATATACGGCATCGCCAAGTTTCTGTTTAACGATATTTTCCATATCTTCTATAAGTTTTTGAGCGATTGTTACAGAGCCTCCTTTTGCTGTAATGCTGACTTTAACTCCTTCTTCTACATCTACGCGCAGACCTACAAGAGGATTTTTATTTTCTCCCATAATGTCTTCAAGCACTTCACCGACTTTTGCTTCTGGTGTTCCCCATACTTTGAGTATTTGATGTTTAATTACATAATTTTTTTCTCTGCTTTGGGAAAAACAAAGAATTGCATTTCTTTCAGTAATAGCTTTTAGCTCTTTAGGGACACCCGGCAGAAGAATTATTCTTTTTCCGTTTTCGGAGATTATAATTCCGGGAGCGGTTCCTATCGGATTATCGATAATTTGCGCTCCTTCGGGATATAGTGCTACTTTTTCGTTTGTCTTGCTTATTGAGGATGTCAAATCTTTAAGTTTATTGTGTATTTTGGAAAGAGTGGGTTCGTGTGATACCAGTTGTTTTCCTAAAACATCGGTCACGACTTTTTTAGTAATATCGTCTTTGGTTGGGCCCAGTCCGCCTGTAATAATTATAATGGACGAGCGGGAAAGCGCTCTTTTAAGATTTTTTTGTATCCTCAAAGAATCATCGCCGACAGTAGTCTGATAGTGAAGTTCTATGCCAAATTCCTGAAGTTTCGCGGCTAAATAAGCAGCATTTGTATTTACTGTTTCCCCGTTTAAAAGCTCATCACCTACATTTATAATTTCTGCGGACATATATCCTCACTTTGTTCGGAAATTCGAAGCACTAAACCCGAAGCACGAAACAATACCGAATAACCAAAATTCAAATGACAGAAACAACAAGTTTTGACCCTCTGGAATTTCAGAGAAATTCCGAGGACTTAGTCCCGGAAATTATTCTAATTTATCGGGGAAATTTGGACATTATAATTTTGAATTTGTTTCGAATTTCGATATTCAAATTTCGGATTTGTTTATTTCCAGAGCCGAGAGCCAGAGTCGAACTGGCGACCTGAGCATTACGAATGCCCTGCTCTACCAACTGAGCTATCTCGGCATAATATAGTTGATAGTCCATAGTATATAGTTTATAGCAAAAATACGAGAATATTATAGCTTAATTTAGAGGTTTTTGCTTTGGGGAAGAAAAAGGATTGTAAAAAGTTGTTGCAAGGAATACAATGCCTATTTTTTAAGAAAATTAGTGTTGTGTATTTAGGTTTGTCTATTGTTTTAATTTCCTCCACCAAACAATTTTTTTAGCAAATGTCCACGTACTTCTTGATATTTTGCTAATAGCACCTCTTAAACCTCTAAATCCACTTCCCGTTCCTTTTATAGTTTTATTTCCAAAAGTTTTCCCGGCATTAGATAAATGCCCCATAGCTTTCTTGCCCGCTCTACCCGTAATTATAACCCCATCTTTTGTAACCGCAATAGGGTCTCTCATCGTTAAAATTCTATGGATAATAAACCAAAATATCCCCAAAATTATTATCCCAAATAATGAAATCAGCGCTATTACAAAATATTCAATAACTCCAGGCATGCTACCGATATTATTTAAATAAGAAGTATATTTAGCATACACCGCGATTGCAATAAGCCCTGAAGGTACCAAAGCCAAAATTGCCGTAATAATCATCCGTATTGTCCCGGGCAAGCTGCTGAACTTATTCTTTAAACTTGTAAGCATAAATATGCTTACAATTACTTTCCAAGTTCTTACAAAAAAACTAACTATGACACTTACAATCATCGCTATCATATTTAATCTCCTCCCAATACCCCCCATACTACTATGACTACTATTTTCCATTATGTTTCTGAACTTCTGCAGCTGAATGTTAAGTTTTGTTAAGGTTTTCAATAACATTTCTATATGACAGGATTTGACAGGGTTTTGAGAGAGATTTGAGGTAAAACAGCTATTATAGGCTAACAAAAAATCGGGCTTAATATGCCCTTTTAGGGTGTTGGAAATGAGCTAACCCGAGTTTAACGGACATATTAATTATGAGACACCGCTAACTCCATCGCCTCCGGAGTAACATAGTTTAACGCTTGATGTAGCCTCTGTCGATTATAAAAGATCTCTATAAATTTAAATATTTCTGATCTTGCTTGATCTCTTGTCATAAATCTTTGTCCGTAGATCAGCTCATTCTTCAATGTACTGAAAAAGCTTTCGGCTACTGCATTATCGTAACAATCGCCTTTTCGGCTCATACTTGGCACAAGGCCGGATGCAATTAATTTATTTCGATAATCATCTGAACCATAAATGCTGCCGCGATCTGTATGATGTAATATTTCCGATTGAAGCTTACGGTTTCTTAAAGCCATATTAAGTGCGTTAAGAACTAATTCTCTGTTGTTTCTAACAGACATTGACCAACCGATTACTTTACGTGAATATAAATCTAATAATATCGCCAAATACAACCATCCGTTTCGTGTTGCTATAAAAGTCACATCACCAACCCATACTTTGTTTGGTTTCGTAACTTGGAAGCAACGATTTAATCGGTTTGGCGCTATCCACTCGGTATTCTTTGATAATGTTGTAATTTTGAACCGTTTACGACGTTTGCTCGCAATACCGTTGATTTTACGAAGCCGTGCAACTCGGTGTTTACCGCAGAAAATACCGTTCATCTTAAGAGCCTTCCATGTTTTGATTGCACCGTAATTTTCTCTTGAAGCAACATGAACTTGCCTAATCTCTGCAATCAAACGATTGTCAAATAACTTTCTTTTGCTTAGTGGCCTTGTTTTCCAGGCATAATAACCACTAGTGCTGACCTTTAGGACATTACATGTTCTTTTGACCCCATGTTGATTGCTGTTTTTTTCAATAAAAGCGTACTTTACTTGAGGTCCTTTGCAAAGTACGCTGCCGCTTTTTTTAATATATCGCGCTCTTCAGTTACTTCTTTGAGTTCTCTCCTAAGTCGTGCATTCTCACTCAATTGCTCTAGCTTTGGCCTGCCTGATCCTAAAAAAGCTGCTTCTCCTTTTTCCTCAAGCTGGTCTTTCCAACGATAAAGCAAAGTACGCTTTATGCCTAACTCCATGGCTAATTCACTAACAGGCTTACCGCCCAAATTAAAAAGTCTAACTGCTTCAATCTTAATCTCTTTCGGATATCTTCCTACCTTTCCCATCGGACACCTCCTCGGGTATTGTACCCGTTTTTTAGTGTCCGTTAAACTCGGGTTAGCTCAAAAAGTCCCTTTTTATAAGTGTCCGAAAACTTTCTTTTTTCATTATCTTTTGGGTGACACTTTTACATTATTCCACCCCTTGTGAATAATATAATATGATGCTAAAGCAATGAGAAACAAAGCAAAGTGAGTTTTGCTCTCGCTACCTAAGCTTACAAATATAATTAAATTACAAAAACCCTGGATAGTGCAAAATATTATTGAAGCAATTTTGCTTAGTGGCCGACGGAAAATTAAATACCGGACGATTAAAGGGGGTGTTAACCCGACTCCCCAGGTAAGAATAACAGATAAAATCAAAGTGAGAAGCCAATCATTGCCATATAGTGTTGTTAATGCATTTTTGTAACTATCTATGCCTTGAGCATTTGCTATGGAATTATTGACTTTTATGTCTACTGGTTTTCTATCATAAAATTCAAAACTTAATATAATCTTGGAATATAGTGGTTTCCATATTTTTGCTTCCGTTTCTCGATAGGACATTGTAATAATATGCATTCGGTCATAATTATTAAAAAAATAAACTTTAACCACTACAGGAATATTTTGTTTTAATTGTCTACGATATTGTATTGTAATTACATCTATTCCATTTATTTTCTCAATCTGCACAGGTTCCAACTTCAGTAAACGCATTGGGGTAGAGAATTTTTTAAATTCTTCTAAAATTCCTTGCTTAAAGAGCTCTTCAAATTCCTGAAGTTCAGAATCAGAAAATTGAAGAGGAGTAGTTAGTGCTTCTGCCTCACCTGGTGGAGTTATCTGAGTCTCAATCATTATTCGTGCATATAATTTGAAAGCTTCTTTATTAAGCTCGTTAAGTCCTTTTTGTTGTATTAAAACTTTATCTAATGAGGGTGATACTTTAAGATATTTTTCCTGCAATGAATCGGTAAGAGCTTTGTAATTCTCTCCCTGTATCTCCATTTGTTCTGGTATTTCGAATGAACATATATTGGGTATCTCAACTTTTGTCCATTGACTACTTTGAGCAAAAGCGTGGAGTGATAAACACATCATAAACAACACAAGCATTATGTTGTCAATAGTTTTGGAAGTTTTTCTATTCATAGTCTTCTCCTATCTTTTTTAGATAGAAAACCTCTATTACTCAAACTATAAGTATTCTATCTCTTTTTCGGAAATTAGCAAAGTTACAGTTTTTTATAAGGATATATTCCCTAGTAAAACTACAGAAAACTACAGAATTATTATTTATTGTTTTACAATAAACAGTAAGAATTTGTAAAACAAATACCGGTTTTTAGCCTGTTTTGTCCTGTTTTACAGGTTTTCTTTTTTGAGCGAGATTTGAGGGAAATTTGAGGGAAAAACGGCTATTATAAGCTAACAAAAACTCTTACTTGATATACCCTTTTTTAAGGTGTGAAAAAACTCAGGATAATGTCCTATTATAGGTGGCGGAAAACTCTTTTTATAGCCTCGGAAAAAATCGCTGAAAGAGTTGTAAAAAGTTGCATACAACATAATCTAAAATAATAAGTTTTCTTCTATGGAAAACCGGCAGGAGGAGATTCGGAATTAAAAGTGGTGAAATTAGAAGCTTTGGTGTTCGATTATGAGCTATATACTCTGCTGATCTATGTATTTCCTAACCTTTTTATATTCTATTCTCATTAAATTCACTTTGAGTTCATTAAAGTGTTTACAATCATATCTTGCCATTCGTGCCCAATTAGAAAGACAGTCATAGGAACCTCGGAAATCGTCGTCGACTAAACCTAGAGTGTCCATCCTATTATGACGATTTTCATGACTGAAGGAATGATTCCCTTTTTTAGCTAAAAATGCCTCTATGTAATGTAATGCGGAATAGAACAAACCTACAATTTGCCAACTATAGAAATCATTGCTCCTTTTAAGGTTCTCAATAAAAGCTTCATTATGTTTAACTTGCTGCAAATGTTGTTCTTTGAAAGGCATAATTTAGTCTACTCTTTTGTAAACACTAAACTAAAATCTGGGGGAATAATACCTATTTGTTTATCTGTAAGAACAAAGAAATCAAACTCTACATTTCTAAATTGTCTTCTAAATTGTCTTTGCATTTTAAATACTCTTTTGTATGTTTCTACTTTATCTTTTGACAGAACAGTCCATAGGGAAAGGACATTCCGTTTTTTCTTGAGGGTTACTATTTTGACAACCTCAGGAATAGAGGTAAGTAGTTCTATGAATACATCTATCATAGAGGTTGAACCGGCACTAACTACCTCTGTTTCTGTAAAATTCCATTGTTCCTGTATTTCTAATATAGAAGGTGGTGGATTAGCATTCTGATAATCAGTAGACGATTGTCTAAATCCCATATATTCGAGTTTCTTTCCGTCTGCCTCAATAACATGTCCATTAGGCATTATTTATCCCCCTCAATAATTTTCCTATATTTGTCTGTAATTATGCTTAAGAAAACTTTCTCTGTATATCGATGAGAATCTTCTAAATATTTTTGCAATTTATTAGCAACAAGATCTCTTTCTAAAAAATAGTCAAAGTCAAGAACAATGATTTTTTCTAAGTGCGGTTCATATTGAACTACTGTTCTCAACTTGCCACTTCCCAGCTTAGTAACAAACATTGAAGAAAATAAGCTAAACTCATTAGGAATAACTTTAGGCAACTTATATCCAAAATTAAGATATTTTGCTATAGGAATACCCTTGTCATCGTGGGATATCGGAATATGGTTAATATATCTAAGACCTATTCTTTTGAAACGGGTAATATTATATATCTTAAAGAAAAGATTCATATATTCTAAACATTCTTGTTTGAAGACTTTATAGCTTTCATATTGTTTAGTAATAAAGGCATATTGGTTAATTGAAAAACGTATTATTTTAGTTCCTCCGAGATTTTTAAATTGATAAGGTTCCACAGCATATGCTTCTGTGGCTATGGTTTTGGGAATAAATATACTGGGGAAAATTTTCCTTATCTTTTCGTAGAATTCGTCTTTCTTACACTCAATGGATAATTCCGCAGGAAATCTGACCTCAAAGACAACCTCTCTTACGGGGGGATTCTTAAATTGTGGCATTTGATTGTTTACATTTTACATACTTTTAGAAATATACGCAAATCTACCATATACTACAACAGAACTCAACCCAAAACTTAACTAACTGGTGTCCAATAGGTGTCCATAATAGGTGCAAACTGATACAAATTCATGCAAATTGGTGCAAATAAGAAGAGCAACTAAATAGCGATGCTTGAATGGGATTCGATATGCTGAGAGATAGCTTGAAATTTCTTCAGTTAGCATTACGAATGCCCTGCTCTACCAACTGAGCTATCTCGGCATAATATAGTTGATAGTCCATAGTATATAGTTTATAGCAAAAATACGAGAATATTATAGCTTAATTTAGAGGTTTTTGCTTTGGGGAGATTTGTTTATTTGATAATTAGAACTGTGTTCTAATTAAAAAAGTCCTAATTGTTTGTCTTTTTTCTCTGTTTGGTCCTTTGTCTGTTTTTTGTTGTACACAGAAGCAAGCGGATTTTCTTTTACTTTTGAAACTTCTTTTTCTTCGGGTGGGGGCGAGATTAAAAATTGATGCAGTTTTGCAAAATCTTCTTTTAAAGCACTCATCAAGTTTGGTTGGTGCAAAGTCGCAGCAGGATGATAAAGAGGGAAAACATTTATTCCTTCACCGATTCTGTTTCCATGTTCTGTTTTAAATGGTCTGCCGTGTTCGGAGCTAATAAATACTTTTCTTTCCATAATTTCTGCAAAGGCAAATCTTCCCAATGTGCATATAACTTTTGGTTTAATGGCTGCTATCTGTTTAAATAAGTGAGGTATGCAGGTGTTGATTTCTTCCGGTTGCGGGTCGCGATTTTCGGGAGGACGGCATTTCACGATATTTGTTATATATACTTTTTTTCTATCAAGACCTATTTCTCTGAGAAGATTATCAAGGATTTTTCCCGCTTGTCCCACGAAGGGCTTTGCCTGAATGTCTTCATTGCGTCCGGGCGCTTCGCCTATGAAGATAATTTCTGTTTGTTTATCCCCTTCGCCAGGAACGGCATTTGTGCGGGTTTTCGCAAGATGACATTTCTTGCAGGCTTTAATCTCTTTTACAATATTATCCAAAGGATGTGTTGAGTTATTTTTTTCTTCCACTTTTTTACCTATTTTTCAATGCCCAATCTTTGAAATATTTTGTTTACATTTTTAAGAAGAGATGAGAAATAAAAGCATGCATCTAACTCTTTTTTACTTATGCGTTTGTTTATTTCTTTGTCTTTACAAATCAAGGATTTAAAATCTTTTTTTGTGTCGTAACTTTCTAAAGCATGTTTTTGGACCACATTGTATGCTTTCTCTCTATCCATTCCTTTATTTATGAGCGCCGTAACTATTTTCTGTGAGTAAATGAGTCCTCCGCTTATCGCCAAATTCTGTTTCATCCTTGCAGGGAATATAGATAAATTTTCAATTACAAAGATAAATTTTTGCAGAATGTAGTCGATAAGAATACAAGAATCCGGGATGATTACTCTTTCTGCGGAAGAATGCGAAATGTCTCTTTCGTGCCACAGAGGAATATTTTCTAAAGATACTATTCCGTTTGATTTTATTATTCTTGCCAAACCGCATATCCTTTCGCACAGAATCGGATTTCGTTTATGAGGCATAGCTGAAGAGCCCTTTTGAGTTTTACCAAAAGGTTCTTCGGCTTCGCGCACTTCTGTTCGTTGCAGGTGTCTTATTTCTAACGCGAATTTTTCTATTGATGAAGATATTAAAGCCAATGTTAGGAGAAATTCAGCGTGTCTGTCTCTTTGGACAACTTGCGTGGCAATTGGCTCCGGTTTTAAGCCCAATTTATTTAGGGTAGATTCTTCCAATTTTGGCGAAGTATGAGTAAACGTTCCCACAGCGCCTGAAATTTTTCCGTAACTTATTGATTCCATAGCGTTTTTAAATCTTAGCCTGTTTCTCTTTATTTCTTCCCACCATAACGCAAACTTTAAGCCCAATGTAATAGGTTGAGCATGGATGCCGTGAGTTCGTCCTATCATTACTGTGTTTTTATGCTTCAATGCCTGCTTCTTTAATATCGTTATTAAAACATCTAAATCTTTCAGTATGATTTTACTTGCATCTTTCATTTGCAGAGCAAGTCCTGTGTCCATTATGTCTGAAGAGGTCAATCCTAAATGTATATATTTTGCTTCATCGCCTACCATTTTCGCCAATGAATCCAGGAAGGCGATAACTTCGTGATTATTTGATTTTTCAAAAGCGTGGATCAGGTCAAGATTTATTTTTGCTTTTTTCTTTATCTTTCCAACGATTCCTTTTGGTACCAATCCTTCTTTTTGCATTTCATCGCAAGCCGCTAATTCTACTTCCAGCCATTTTGTGTATCTGTTTTTTTCATTCCAGATATCGCCCATTTCTTTAAGAGTATATCTTTCAATCATTTTATTTCTCCACGGTTTTAGGATTGAATGGAGGAGAAGCACTCCAGTTTACCTGAAAATTTGCATAAAGTATATTGTATCCGTTCCTATGGGATGTTGCTTTTTCATAGGCAGCAGTCATATCTACCATTAACCATGTTTGCGAAGGATTTTGGATTGAAAATAAACTTTTCCCGTTCACTTCATCGTTCCATAAATAAGTTAAACCCAAATCTTTTAATTGCTGGGGTGCCGTTGGGCAAATAAATATTTCATTTGGCATCCCGTAATTTTGGAGAACAACTTTAATGCTTCCTGGGTCGGTGTTGGGATTTTTCGGGAAAAATTTCGCATTGGGTAATGTCCCTTGTTCCAATTCGAACATTTGAAGTGTTGTGCCGATTTGTTTTAAGTTGTTCATGCAACTGATTTCATATGCTTTGTTTTTTACTCCGATGTATGCGGCAGGAGATACAGCTCCCAATATAGAAGTTACTAATAATAATTCAGTGAGAGTAAACCCCACTTTGGATTTTAAAATTCTTCTTAGCATTTTTATTCCCCCTCAATTAGTAATCCGTGTAATCATTTTTTATTTATAACACTTTTTTTATATTCTTTCTATAAGAAGGATAAACTAATTTTTTCTCGGTTATTATGCAAGTAATCAAGGAATTTGGCACAACATCAAAAGCCGGATTATAAACCTTAACACCTTTAGGGGCGGTTCTTTTGCCTGCAAAATTTTCTATTTCGCCTGCTTCTCTTTGTTCAATTGGTATGTCTTCTCCCTTTCTTATTTTGGGGTCAAAAGTCGATATAGGCGCAGCGACATAAAAGGGGATATTGTGAAAACTGGCTAAAACAGCGAGAGAATAAGTACCTATTTTGTTGGCAACATCGCCGTTTAGAGCTATTCTGTCGGCTCCTACTATAACTTTCTTTATTTTTCCTTCTTTCATTACTTCACCTGCCATGTTGTCGCATATAAGAGTAACATCGATTTTTTCTTGAAGAAGTTCCCAACAGGTGAGTCTTGCTCCTTGAAGCAAAGGTCTTGTTTCGCCAACATACACTTTTATTTTTTTGCCCTGTTCTTTGGCTTTAAATATTACTGCCAATGCTGTTCCGTAACCGGATGTGGCAAGTCCGCCGGCATTACAATGAGTAAGTATCGTATCGCCGTCTTTTATGAGATTGGCGCCTTTTTCTCCGATGAGCTGGCAGGTTTTATTGTCTTCCATTTGTATCTTAAGCGTTTCTTCTAAAAGAGCGCCTTTTATGCTGTCTATCGGATATTTTTTCAACTGGTCGACTTTATCTTTGAGTTTTTCAAGAGCCCAGAACAAATTGCGTGCGGTAGGGCGACAATTGCTTAAGCGTTTTATGACTTCGTTCAGTTTCTTTTCAAACCGTTTAAAACTTGTTGTTTTAAAATCTTTGATTCCCAAATACAGCCCGAAAGCCGCAGCTATGCCTAGAGCAGGCGCACCCCTTATTTTCAAGTTTTTTATTGCATCGAACATTTCTCCACAGGTTTCGATGTAGATGTAATTGAGCTTGTTGGGTAGCAGGCTCTGGTCGATTATTTTGACCTTATTATTTTTCCATTCTATTGGGGTAGAAGGCATTTTAGTTTCTCCAAGTTTCGCATTTTATCATAAATTTACCCCGTTAGAAATTTGGGGATTTTCAATTCTTATTTGTACTATATTTTTCCATAAGTGTTTTAATGTCATAGCTTTATTTCTAATGGGGCTTTGTCAAAGACAATTTCTTTTGACTAAAGACTATAATAATTTACAACTACACAAAATATTTAGATTTTTATTTTTGTATTTCCGACTAGTCTCTTTGTGATATATTGAGCAGATATATAAGATATGTTAGCATAACTTGTCTAATCATAAAACAATGAAAAATACTTCCGACAACATCGGCCGAAACGCAGGAATTGTTTCTTTTGGGATATCTATCTCAAGAACATTTGGATTATTAAGAGATTCTCTTATTGCATATTTTTTAACAGACAGTTTACGGGATATCTTTTTTTTAGTTCTGGCAATTCCTAATTTTGCAAGACGGTTCTTTGGAGAAGGAGCACTCTCTTCAGCATTTATACCCTTGTTTTCTGAAAGTTATAAGAAACAAGGTAAAGAGAGCGCGTGGAAGATGGCTTCTTCTACCATAAATATAACTTTTATTTTACTTGTAATTCTAACCTTTGCGGGTATAGTATTAGCTCCCCTTATTATTAAATTCATAGCTTTTGGTTTTTCCCCTGCTTCCCAAGAAATCGCAGTAACGAATTTAAGAATAATGCTTCCATTTGTAATATTTATCTGTCTGCAGGCAATATTTATGGCTATGCTTAATTCAATGGGGCATTTCTTTATTCCTTCTTTAGCTCCACTTTTTTTTAACCTTTCTGTTATATCCGTAGCGCTGATATTCAGGGAAAAATTGGCAGGTTACATTACACCTCTCTCCTGGGGCGTCGTAGCGGGTGGATTTTTGCATATGGTTGTGCAACTTCCTGTGCTTGTTAAAAGATAATTCAAGTATTCTTTGAAAATTGATTGGAATTCTCCGGCAATAAGGAGAATGTTTAAACTTATGGGGCCTGCGCTTTTGGCGGTTGGGATTGTACAAATAAATTTATTGATAGATAAAATTTTCGCTTCCACTTTACCTGCAGGAGGCATTTCGGCTCTTTGGTATAGCAATAGATTAATTCAGTTTCCACTTGCTCTTTTTGGAATATCAATAGCTCAAGCGGTTTTCCCAACTTTGGCTTCTCATGCAGTTGATAAAGAAATAGAGAAGGTAAAAAACACTCTTTTTTATTCCTTAAAATTGATAGGACTAGTTATTATTCCTTCTTCCTTTGCTCTTATTGTTTTTGGCAAGCCGGTAATAAATATGTTATTCCAAAGAGGTCAGTTTACATTTGCCGCAACTAATTCTACATATTTTGCTCTCATTTTTTATACAGTAGGATTGGCTTCTTTTGCAGGAGCGCGGATTTCGGCTTCGACATTTCATGCATTAAAAGATATGCGCACTCCCCTAAATATTGGAATGGTAGCGGTTGGAGTCAATATAATTCTTAACTGGGTTCTTATAAAATCAATGCAGGCAGGAGGGCTGGCTTTAGCTACATCTTTAGCTTCTATTCTTAATTTTATTTTGCTGATATATTATTTAAAAAAACATCTGGGTCAGATAAACATTTCTACTATTTATCCGTACATTTTTAAAATAATAATTGCTTCCTGTGTTATGAGTGTTTTTCTTTTTTTGGGAACTAATTACTTTTATTCTATGGATTCAAACACGTTAAGAAAAATATTTACAGTTTTATCAATAACAATAGTTAGTTCAGCCGGTTACTTCATTGCTTGTTATTATCTGAAGGTTCCTGAAGTTATGTCCTTGAAGGAGTCGCTGTTGTGGAAATTAAGAAGAAGATAAAAACACTTCCCATCTCAAACGGGGTATATATCTTCAAGGATAAAGATGATAATGAACTTTATGTAGGCAAAGCAGAGAATATAAGAAAGAGAGTAAAGTCGCATTTTCAAAATTCGACTTTTTCCGGCAAAGAAATTGTCTTAACGAAAAAAACAGTATCAATAGATTACATTATCACTCAAACTGCAGTGGAAGCGCTTATACTTGAATGCAATCTAATCAAAGAATATAAACCTAAATACAACATAATATTAAAGGATGACAAAAATTATCCTTATATAAAAATAGCTTTAAGTGAAAATTTTCCCGCTGTTTATATAACGCGTGATTTAAACGATAAAGGCGGGAAATACTTTGGTCCATATACCGATGCAAAATCTTTAAGAAAAACCCTATTGCTACTGCGAAGGATTTTTCTTTTTAAGACTTGTAAGAAAACCAAAATAAACGGCAAACCCTGTCTTAATTATCATATTGCAAGATGTGTAGGTCCCTGCACGGGTAAGGTTTCAAAAGAAGATTATATGGAAATGATTGAAAATGTTTCTATGTTTCTTTCGGGGGAAACCCAAAAGTTGCTTTCTTACCTTAAAAATAGAATGAATGAGGCGAGCGCGTCTAAAGAGTATGAAAAATCCGCAAAATTTAGAGACCAAATAGAATCAATCCATAAAATGTTTTCCCCTCAAACAATTTCGAAATTAGACGGACAAAATCAGGATTTCATAGGTTATGCGAGAGCTTGTCCGCCAAAGTTTCAGTGGCGGGCTAAAAATAAAGCTTTAATTGTTTTATTTAAGGTGCGAAATGGGAAATTATCGGCGCAGGAAAAATTCAATCTGATAGTGGTAATAGATTCTAAAATAGAAGAAGCTGTTCTATCTTTCATAGAACAATATTATTCATTGAGTTCTCTTATTCCCGATGAAATATTTGTTTCGGTTATTCTGAAAGAAAAGAATCTTTTGGAAAAATGGCTGAAAAAAACCAAAGGCAAAACTGTGAAGATTTCCGTTCCCCAAAGGGGTGATAAGAAGAGATTGCTTAAGATGGCAAACGATAATGCGCAATATAAATTGCTGGAAACAGTTGCTCTGAAATCCAAACAGGTGGACTTATTTTTAGACCTGCAAAAAAGACTAAATTTGCCGTCAGCGCCGTTTAGAATAGAAGGAATAGATATTTCAAATATAATGGGGAAGAATGCGGTCGGAAGCGTAGTTGTCTTTGAGAAGGGTTCTCCCAAGAAAAACGAATGGAGAAAATTTAGGATTAAAAGCATTGATACGTCGGATGATTATATGATGATGGGGGAAGTAATTGAAAGAAGATATAAGCGAATACTTACTGAAAAGGATAAATTGCCTGATTTAGTCCTCGTAGATGGAGGTAAAGGACAAGTTAGCATTGCCAAACAAGTATTTAATGAATTGGGCGTAGAAAATATTCCCATCATAGGAATTGCTAAGCCCGTTAGAAATGGATTCCCATTCGCTGCGAAGCGGGCAGGTCTATACGGACCAATAGGCGAGAACAAAATCCACCTATCTTATTCTTCTAAAACAATAATTTTAAATCCCCGCATAGAATCTTTCCGTTTCCTTGCGCATGTTCGCGATGAAGCGCATAGATTCGCGCATTCTTACTACCAGACACTGAAGAAAAAAGAAGTCCAAAATTCTTCCTCTTAACAAACAGAAACCCAAATAGGCATTTCTGTCATTCCCGTCTTTTCCTGTCATTCTTGCCCTCCAAGAAAGATTGGCGGGTAAACTTTCACAGGAATGACAGTGGGCAAAGAGTAACGGTTTTTGGTTAGAGGTTTGTTTTTCTTCCTTTAACAAAACTTTTCGTAACAGATAAGCTCTTCTAAAGATTTTCTGGATTTTGGTTTTGGTGAATCTGACGGGTATCCCAATGTGAGAAGTTCAACGACTTTATAAGAAGAGGGAATTCCTAAAACTTCTCGCACCCTGTCTTGATAGAATGAACCAATCCAGCAAGTTCCCAGTCCTTCTTCTACTGCCGCAAGGGTTACATGGTCTATGGCTATGGCAACATCTACAGGGTCGGCAGGAATATCACAGCGCATTTTGTAATCAGGGGCAAGTCCGACGGCGGCGATTACTATCGGAGCTTCACCCACGAATTGTTGATTATTAGCTGCTTCTACCAATTCCTTTCGCATCTGGCTGTCTTTGACAACTATAAGTTTGAATTGTTGTCTATTTTTAGCCGAAGGCGCTAACCTGGCAGATTCTAAAATTTTAGTTAGAATATCTTCAGGTATTGGTTTATCCTGGTATGCTCTCACACTTCTTCTTTTATTTATTGCTTCATATATGTTCATAATCAACCTCCTTTAGTTAACAAATTAAAAACTGACACTTTGTGTCATTGCGAGGAGCCCCGCTGAAAGCGGGACGACGAAGCAATCTATTTGAGATTACCACGCCCTCATTATATTCGGGCTCGCAATGACAAGAAATATATAGAGATACATGGAAATAAATTGTTTTTATTCCTAGTCCTTGATTTACAGTTTCCAGTATTTAATTTTTAATTTAACAATATATATCATGTATTTCTACCGCATTTCCACTATATTTCTACTGTATATCCATTTATATCTGTGTATATCTTTTTTATTATCATCATACTATAGAAGATATTTCTCTTTTCTTCCATCTTCCTGTTGTAAACCATGCGTCATCAATGTTCCCTTAAAAGGGAACAGCGACCTTTTTTTGACGCATATAAAATTATCTGCTATCATAAGTATAATAAGAGTAACTGTTCAATGGTGTATGTTCGCCACGGATTTGATCATGAAACATCGTCTATTCTTCGTCTTGTATTGCTGTGCATTATCGCTAATCGTTTCAGGGCACCTGCACGCCGAAGATGGGCCGAAGACTGTGCTGGTTCACTACATGTCATGGTATGCTTCAAAGCCTGTCAGCGGACATTGGGGATGGCACTGGACGATGAATCACTTCAATCCCGACAAAGTGGAAAAGAATGGCCGGCGCGAAGTGGCCTCACACTACTACCCGCTGATTGGACCCTATGACTCCAACGATCCTCATGCCTTGGAATGCCATGTGTTGCTGATGAAGTTCGCGGGGATCGACGGCGCCATCGTCGACTGGTATGGCATAAAGGGTTATTACGACTACGCCGTGATTCACCGCAATACCGGACACCTGCTCGAGTACCTCAAGAAGGCCGGACTCAAGTTTGCCGTCTGTTATGAGGACCAAACAGTCAAGCATATGATAAAAGGCAGGGTTCTGAAGAAATCCGAAGACGTTGCGCATGGTACGGAAGTCATGGATTGGCTTCACCAGAACTGGTTCGGTGATGAGGCATATTTGAGGGTCGACGGAAAGCCCGTCATACTCGTCTTTGGGCCCCAGCATTTCAGGAAAGAACAGTGGGCGCAGATGACATCGGGCCTGGCTAAATGTCCGCTGCTTTATGCTCTGTCGCATCTTTCTCAGAAAGCGGGAGCGGACGGCGCATTCGGCTGGCCTCCCGTGCATGGGGGAAGGGAGATCGTCCCCGCGGTTTGGCGGCAATATTTGCGCAAGCTGTATGCCAGAGGCAAGCAAGGCGAATCAGTTATTGCGCCAGTCTTTCCAAAGTTCCACGACATTTACCAGGAGGCTGGTTTGCATGAGAGTTATGGGTATCTTGACGATCGAGACGGGAAAACCTTCGAGGAGACCCTCGAAGCGGCTTGGCAGAGCAACTCTCGGGTGATCCAGATCGCTACTTGGAACGACTATGGTGAGGGAACGATCGTCGAGCCCACCGTAACTTTCGGATATCGTTATCTGGAAGCAATCCAGAAGCGCATGAAACTACAGTCTGAGAAGCCCTTCCCTTTCGATCCGGATGACCTGCGGCTTCCAGTGAAGTTGTATAAACTCCGGAAGCAGTCCACTGGTGATCAAGAAACGATGGAGAACCTGAATAAAGCATCTGCATTGATGTTCTCCTCCGAGTGTGATGCGGCAAGAACTTTATTGGCAAAGTGTGAACTGGAGGCTGGCGAACAAGGCGCTGCACCTGACCGCTATTCCGCTACGCTCCAAAGCGGCAGGTGAGCTTGGACGTTCGGCTGACATAATATTAAACTAGGAATATATAAATGGATTTGATTGAACAGTATCTTTCTCGCAGCAAAGAAATAATTGGAGACCGGAATCAGACTGAAATCCGCTATGATAATGAAGTTCTGAGATGGTTGCGAAAAGGTAAAAAGATAAAAAATGCAATCATAAAAGCGAATAAAAAGCACCCCGATGAAGCATTACAATTGGATAAGTCGAATATAAACGATGTTGCGAACCATTATGACTATCTTTTAGAGCATGAAAAGATCATGCGAAAATTAAAACGTTAATAAAGGAATCGGCTTCGCCGAACAAGTCAGTGGAGCTGACGGCGTGTAAACCGTGCTTTAGCGTAAAGGCCGTACAGATTCGTCATTCATTAGGGCCGCAGCTCACTTCAACGTTGGGCACCTAAACTAAAGCTGTAATGAAGGACTTACCTTCAAGAATTTACAAATACGGCTCTCTTAAGAGACCTAAATATCTCCAAGAGGTCCTGCTTGAAAGCAAGATCTACTGCTGCAATCCGTTTGAGTTTAACGACCCGTTCGACTGCCGACCGAAAGTAGTTGTAGGCAGAACTAAACAAGAACTTGAAGAAGCTAAGAAAGTAATTGAGGGCATCTTGCTTAAGCGCACAGACCTCGACCGAAATTCAAGGCGAGCCGAGGCGCGACGGATAGTTAAACAAATTCGAGGATCTGCCGGACTGACGGATGCGTACAAGTCGCTACTGAGTCGTGCAGGTGTCTACTGCCTCTCGGCGAGAAATGACAATCTGCTTATGTGGGCTCATTACAGCGACCGTCATAGGGGCTATTGTTTGGAGTTTTCTTCGGAACCCAGAGGCAGTTTTTTTAGTAAG
>JAGLSL010000021.1 GCA_023135785.1 bacterium | reverse complement strand
CGAGGACTAAAGTCCCGGGAATGCTTTGCATTCCACGGGGAAAGGTTTCCGGTTCATAGAAATGCATCCATAGAAATCGCGAATGCGATTTCAGGGTGCGAATTGCAAGGGTATAATCAAATTCCCAAATGAAACGAGGGAATTCTCAAGTGAAAATAATCGCAATTACCGGTGGCGTTGCTACAGGAAAGACAACAGTGGCAAAAATTCTTTCTTCGCTTTTAAAAGCAAAGATAATAGATGCCGACGAGATTGTTCATGAACTCCTTGTCCCGGGAGAAAAAACATGGAAAGAAGTGGTTCGGTGTTTTGGGGAAGATGTTCTAAGAAAAGATTTGTATATAGACAAGAAAATATTGGGACAGTGTATTTTTGGCGATATTTCTCAAAGAAAAAAAT
The DNA here is from genome assembly GCA_023135785.1 of bacterium. Lineage (NCBI taxonomy): Bacteria > bacterium. The sequence continues at coordinate 29,937 of JAGLSL010000021.1, read as the reverse complement.
TAGAACAAATTGTTCATCCTGCGGTTAAAAAAAATATAAAAGAAAAATTAAAACAACTTAGAAAAGATCATCATGAATGGGTAATAGTAGACATACCGCTTCTTTTTGAAGCTAAAATGCAGAAGATGGCGGATAAAGTAATAGTCGTTGTCAGGAAACGGAAATTCCAACTTGAAACTTTGCGTAAAATAAAAAAATTATCTGCGAAAGAAGCAGAAAATAGAATTAATTCGCAGTTGCCTTTATCCGAAAAAGTAAAACTTGCTGATTTTGTGGTTGATAACAACGGCGAAATTCAAGAAACAGAAAAACAAGTAAGAGAAACACTTTTTTCTCTTAAAAATATGTAGCAGACAAAGTAAACCCCGTTAGAGAACAGAGTTCTCTAACGGGGTAAAGAAACATTTTCAACAATTTATCCATCGTTTGAAATGGATATAAAAATCAAATAGTGAGTAAGGAGGAAAACATATGAAGCAGGAATTGGACGTTAACAAAGCTGTAAATATCAATATGTGGGAGCTTAAACAAAAAACTCTAAAAGAATTGGAAAGTTTAGCTTTAGACATGGGATCTAAAAACGGTAAAGGTAAAAACAAAGATGAACTTGTAGTTGAGATTCTCCAAAAGCAGAGCGAAAAAAATGGCTATGTTTTTGGAGAAGGAGTCCTTGAAATTCTTCCTGAAGGGTTCGGATTTTTACGCTCTGCCAATTTCAATTATAATCCGTCTTCGGATGATATTTACATTTCGCCGTCGCAGATTAGAAGATTTTCTATGCATACGGGCGATTTGGTTTCAGGTCAAATCAGACCTCCCAAAGAAACCGAAAAATATCCTGCGCTTGTAAGAGTAGAAGCAGTTAATCATGATAACCCGGAAAATACCAAAAAAATAAAGGGTTTTGATGAATTGACGCCTATATTCCCGGGTCCGTGTTTTATTCTTGAAACAGACCAGCGGGAATTAGCCACGAGAGTAATCGATATGCTCATTCCTATCGGAAAAGGACAAAGAGGTTTAATTGTTTCTCCTCCCCGCGCCGGTAAAACGGTTTTGTTGAAAAAAATTTCCAATGCTCTTACCATAAATTATCCCGAGGCACTCCAGTTTATTCTGTTGATAGGAGAACGCCCCGAAGAAGTAACAGACATGAAGCGTTCGGTAAAAGGAGAAGTAATAGCCGCTACTTTTGATGAATCTCCTGAAAGGCATATACAAATATCAGAAATTGTGCTCAATAAAGCAAAGAGACTTGTAGAGCATAAGCGTGATGTAATTATACTATTGGATTCAATAACGCGGTTGGCAAGAGCATACAACGCAATTATGCCGCCGGGCGGAAAACTATTGTCTGGCGGTGTGGATTCTAACGCGCTTATAAAACCAAAGAGGTTTTTGGGAGCCGCGCGAAATGTTGAAGAAGGAGGCAGTCTTACAATTATAGGAACTTGTTTAGTAGATACCGGAAGCAGAATGGACGATGTTATATTCGAAGAATTCAAGGGCACGGGAAATATGGAGCTGGTTTTGGATAGAGGTCTTGTAGATAAGCGAATCTTCCCTGCCATAGATGTGGAACGCTCCGGAACAAGAAAAGAGGAAGTGTTGATAGGAGAAGAAAATTTGAGAAAAATATACATGTTAAGAAAAGCAATAACCCCATTGAGTTTGATAGAAAAGATAACTTTGCTTTTTGAAAGATTAAACAAAACCAAGGACAACAAAGAGTTCCTGGAAAGTATGAATTTAAAGGAAGTTTAAATCTGTAATTTAAAGGAAGTTTAAATCTATAATTTAAAGGAAGTTTAAATCTGTAATTTAAAGGAAGCATGATAAAAAGAATTTCCAATATCCCTGCCCGACAAGATTTGGCAGGCGGGCAATTCCTAATTTCTAATAAAAGTATAATGTTAAAATGTTGTAATTTTTTGAAATTGGAAATTTCATTAGGAATTTTATAAGTTCGGCGTGGATATACATAGAAATACGTAGTATGCAGGCGATATATTTCAACATATTTCCCCGCCCGACAAGATTTGGCGGGCAGGCATGTATTTCTATTTATTTCATTGTACTTTTGTATAATTAACCAAAGGAGGTCTAAAATGAAAAAGGACATACATCCTAAATATGAAAAAATTACGGTAAGATGCGCTTGTGGAAACGCTGTAGTTACTCGTTCCACAAAGAAGGAAATGAAAGTGGAAATATGTTCCCAATGTCATCCGTTTTTCACCGGCAAACAAAAATTCATAGATACGGCAGGTCGAGTGGAAAAGTTTGAAAAGAAATACGGCAAGAAACAAAAATAGAAAAAATATACATAAATGCGCAAAGTAATTTTAATTAGTAAGATTGCCTAAATTGTTTTACTTACTACTTCCCATAAAAAACTTTGCGCTTTAATTCTCCGATGCTTCGATGCGGTCCGATGACTCTCCGACGAGTCCGAAAACAACTGTCGGAGTTCTTCGGACCGAAAAGACGGAGTATACGGACTCTTCGGAGAGTCCGACAGAATCGTCGGACCTTAGTGTTTTAAAAAAGATGAATATAAATATAGAAGGGCATAAATTAGAACAAGAGTATTTGAGAATTACCGACATCCTTTCTTCTCCCGATATCATTAAAGACCCTCCTCGTTTAAAAGATAACAGTCGTCTCTTGAAAGAATTGGACCCCAAGATAAAGATATTTAGAGCATATAAAAAAGTAATCAACGAAATCGAAAAGCTAAAAAAGTTGCTTACAAAAGAAAAAGATTCGGATATGGTAGGTCTTATTGATGAAGAATTAAAAGGATTAGAAGAAAGAAAAGTTTCTTTAGAAAATCAGTGGGACAAACTTTTAAATCCCGTTTCCAAAGAAGAACAGGGAAATGTGATTATGGAAATAAGGGCGGGAACAGGCGGCGACGAAGCGGCGCTTTTTGCAAGAGACCTGTTCAAGATGTATTCTAAATTTGCAGAAAAAAAGGAATGGAAAATAGAGGTAATGGACTCGAGTATTTCCGAAAGAGGCGGGTTTAAAGAAGTAATTTATGTAGTAGAGGGTGAAGGTGTTTGGTCACAGTTGAAATACGAATCCGGAGTTCACAGGGTCCAGCGTGTGCCTGAAACCGAGACTATGGGCAGAATTCATACCTCAACGGCGACAGTAGCTGTTCTTCCCGAAGTAGGGGAGGTGGACGTGAAAATAAATCCAGGGGATCTTGATATAGGAACATTTAGAGCTTCCGGTCCCGGCGGACAACATGTGAACAAAACGTCTTCTGCGATTCGTATTGTGCATAAACCCTCAGGTACAAGAGTTCAATGTCAAGACCAAAAATCTCAGCATCAGAATAAAGAAAAAGCTTTGAGAGTGCTTAAAGCAAAGCTTATCAAATTCTATACAGAGAAACAGACAGAAGAAATATGCGAACAGAGGAAAAGCCAGATAAAAGGCGGAGAAAGAAGCGATAAGATAAGAACATATAATTTCCCTCAAGCAAGAATCACAGACCATAGAATTAATAAAACCTTTCATAGATTAAAAGACATTTTAGACGGTAAACTGGAAATATTAACCCAAGTTTTAAAAGAAAATTTAGAAGAAAAGTAGTTTGGCAATATATCTCAATATATATCTATGTATTTCAATTGTATTTCGGTGTTGTGTGTCATTCCCGAATAGCTTTTATCCCCAATAAAAACACTTGGGGACGAATCTATTTATGACGAAAGAATGGATTCCTGCTTACAACATGCAGGAATGACAAAAGTGGAGTTTACCCCTGCGGAAAAAAGTGGAGTATACGGACTCTTCGGATAATCCCGAACTTTGAGATTATATCGGAGCTTTGGGACAAATAAAATGAAACTACAAAAAGCCTTATCCTGGGGTATTGAATCAATAAAAGCGGCCGGCATACAAGATGCCCACGTCGACGTTTTGGCTTTTTTGTCGCATGTTCTTGTTAAAGAAAAAAGCTATATATATTCCAATTTATCTATGCAATGTCCTGAAGTTGTTTTTAAAAGATTCTCATCTATGGTAGAAGAAAGAGTACGACATTATCCTTCGGCTTATATTATGGGAAAAAGAGAATTTATGTCATTGAATTTTATGGTAAATAAAAATGTGCTTATCCCACGCCCCGAAACGGAACATTTAGTGGAAGAAGTCTTAACCCTTTTCCCTCAAGCAGACGATAGCGCTTATGTTGGGCTGGATATTGGAACAGGTTGCGGTAATATAGCTTTGTCATTGGCTAAATATAATCGCAATTTTCATATATATGCTACCGATATTTCATCTAAAGCCATTAAAGTTGCCCGTGAAAATAGAAAACTGTTGAATTTAGAAAAATCGGTTTCTTTTATCAATTGTAACTTATGGGATTATTTCAAAAATGAAAAGTGGAAAGGCAAAATAGATTTTTTGGCAAGCAATCCTCCTTATGTTAGAAGCGTGCAGTTAAACGATTTAGCTGTTGATTTGTCTTATGAGCCGCAAAAAGCTTTAGACGGCGGCGCAGATGGATTGCATTTTTATGAACCTTTGGCTGATGCAGGCAAATTCCTTTTAAAGAAAGGCGGTTATCTGATAATGGAAATAGGGCAGGGGCAAGGAGAATTCGTGAAAAATATTGTGCGAAATAAAAAAGTTTTTGAAGACATAATCGTAAAAAAGGATTATAGTGGCATTGATAGAATGATAATTGCAGGGAGGAAATGATGATGAAAAATAAAAATTACCAATCTGGTTTTACCCTTATTGAAATAATGGTAGTAGTTGTCATAATTGGATTGTTAGTAGCGATTGTGTCTCCAAGAATAATGGTTCAATACGAAAAGGCAAAGGTAACTCAAACAAGAACCCAAATAAGAAATTTAGAACAAACATTGAAACTGTTTAAGTTAGACTGTGGTTTTTATCCCTCCACAGAACAGGGCTTAAAAGCTCTTGTGGAAAAACCGACAGTAGGAAAAATACCGACAAGTTATGATGAGGGTGGGTATTTGGAAAAAGGCAAAGTTCCTTTGGACGCATGGGTTAATCCATTTATTTATTTAAGTCCGGGCTTATACGGCGAATTCGATATAATATCCTTGGGAAGAGACGGAAAAGAAGGCGGAGAAGGCTTTGATGAGGATATCTACTCTTGGGATATGGAGTAAACGATTGCGGATTTCAGAATTCGGATTTTGGAATATAGAAATAAAGAAAAAAATAAAAGTGCGACATGTTGGTTTTAAATCCGCAATCTCCCTTAGAAATTCTATGGAATTTCAAGGACCAAAGTCCCGGAAATCTTTCAGATTTCTCGGGGGCAATCTACATTCAGCAATCCAAGGGGGGTTTACCCTTATTGAATTGTCTCTTGTTATTTTGGTTATCGGCATAATTTTGTCGCTTGTTTTGCCTAATATCGGTATTCACAAATCGAAGTTAGAAAAAGAAAGACAAATCGAAAAAATATCCCAAACTATAAAATCCGTATATGATTTATCCCAAATCCAAAACAAAGAAATCGTTCTTTCGTTTAATTTAGACGAAAACAAATTCCAAGCCGTATCTTTAATTGACGGAGATGAAGAGTTTTTACTTCCCGAAAAAAAATTAGGCTCCGCTTTGAAAATAAAAGATATAGTCAATTTCAAAGGCGATAAAATTACCGAAGGCACAATTTTTTTAATTTTTAATCCCGCAGGTTTTGTCGAGCCGGCGACTATTCATTTTATTGATAGCGACTCAAAATTCTATACTCTTTTTATAAATCCTTTAACGGGCCAAAGCCGTGTTGAGAATGGATATTGGGAGGAAGAAATGATATGAAAATTAAAAATTACCAATTATCCCTAGAAAATCAGAGATTTTCAGGGACTCAATCCTCGGAATTTCAAAGAAATTCCAGAGGGTCAATTACCAATTTCCAATTGGGTTTTACCCTTTTGGAGGTACTAATTTCTCTTGCAATCGTAGGTCTTACTCTGACGGTTCTAATCCATTCGCAACTTTTATCTATAAGGCAGGCAATGAAAGCAAAATATCATACGACAGCTATATTTTTGGCAAACGAAATTCTTTCGGATACATTTATGCAGGAAAATCCGCTTATGAGAACCGAAGACGGGAAATTCCCTGTCCGCTTTGCATCAGGCGGGGAGTTGGCAGACGAAGAAGATTATCCGGAATTTTTTTGGCAAAGAGAAGTAGAAAATTCTGATATTGACGGATTAAAAAAGATTAAGATAACAGTGTCCGGCCCTGAAAATACCCAGATTATTCTTAATACTTATCGCTTGCAATCCAATATTATGCAAACAGGAACGAAAAGATGATATGAAAAATTACCAATTTCCAATTCTCCCCAGAAAATCAGAGATTTTCGGGGACTCAATCCTCGGAATTTCTTTGAAATTCCAGAGGGCTAATTCCCAATCACAAATCCACAATGGGTTCACCCTTGTCGAGCTTCTTATTGCAGTGGCAATTTCCAGTATAGTTTTTTTGGCGATTATTTCCACTTATTCACTGACATTAAAAACGCTGGATAAATGGGATAGCAGGCAAGAGGATTATTATCTTGCTCGAAATGTATTTAGGAAAATGCGCAGTGAAATATCCTCTGTTTATTTTATTACCGATTCACAAGCTGTTTCGACATTGCAGGAAAAAACCGATTATAACGGTCTGGAAGGCGATGAAAAAACTTTTAGTTTTTATACTACGGCAAAATCTTTATATTTCCCGTTTACATGTTTAACGAAAGTTACTTATAAGTTTATTCTTGATGATGAGGATAAGGGTTTTCTAATAAGAGAAGAAGAACCTATTGTGAATTTTACATTAGACGAACACAAATACCTTAAATCTTATGTTTGGAGCGATAACTTGAAAAATTTCAATTTCAAATATTCGGACGGAAAAGATTGGTTGGACAGTTGGGATATCCAACAGACTGAGAAAATATTAAAAGCTGTCAAAATTGAATTAATTTCATCGCACGAAGAAAAATTTTCAACGGTAATATATATTCCCACAGAAATATGAACAGCAAATCAGAAATCAGAAAACAGAAAACAGATTGAAGTATATCCCCCCTAGTCCGCCACTGATACAATGGCGAGACTAACAGGGGGGACGCCCAAAGAGTTGAATTTATTTTGTTAACAGCTTTGGGCGCAGAGGACAGAAGACAGAAGAAAAAATGGGAAAACATACTCTCTCTTGTCATTGCGAGCCAAAGGCGAAGCAATCTCAAATACGAGATTGCCACGCTCACCGCGTTCGCTCGCAATGACACATCAGAGTTGGCAGAAGACAGAATAAACAGAAAACAGATGACAGAGGGCAGAAAACAGACGACAGACAATGTATTTTCTGCTCTGTTATTCCTGCTTTCTTTTTGTCATTCCTGTGAAAACAGGAATCCAATGATGTTTTATTATCCGCCTCTATTGAGTGGCGAGAAACTGTAACTAATAGCGTATAGTTATGAGGTGAGGACAACAGAAAACAGAGGACAGATGAAAGCAAAAAGAATTCGCAATCTCCGAAGGAGTCCGATATTCAGTCTCTTCGGTCCGAAGAACTCCGACAGTTGTTTTCGGACTCGTCGGAGAGTCATTGAACCGAAATCCGAAATCAAACATTTAATTTTTAATAAAAAAGGCGTGGTTCTTATTTTCACGCTTATTATGATTGCTGTTTTAAGCGCTCTTACAATTAATTTATCGAGCAAAATGAATCAGGAGCTTTTACTTTTAAAAAATTCCTCGGACTATCTTAAAGCATCCTCATTGGCTGAAGCGGGAATACAATATGGGATTGCAATTCTTAAAATGGATGACGATTTTCAAGCCGATTGGTTGGCTGAAGGCTGGGCGGAAGAGGTAATCCTGTCCGCCCGCTCGCCTATGGCGGGATTGACCTTTGACGAAGGAACTGTGAAAATAAACACAATAGACGAAAGCGGAAAAATAAATCTGAATTATCTTAATACGGGAAAAGAAAGAGAAAAGAAATTGAAAATTGAGCAGATGTTAGAGCTTTGCGACAATATTGGTTTAGATTATGCTATCATTCCCGCTATCATAGACTGGATAGATGCCGATTATGAGATTAGCGAACTTTTGTCTATAACAGTCGGCGAAAATAAAGGAGCTGAAAGCGAATACTATGAGGATTTACCTATACCGTATCCATGCAAAAACGCGTCTTTTGACATAACCCAAGAGCTTATGATGGTAAGAGGCATAGAAAAAGAAAATTATTACGGACAAAACGGCTTAGTAAATTTCATTACTGTATTTGCCGGAGGGAAAATAAATATTAATACAGCAGGCAAAGAAGTTTTAAAAGCCACATTGCAGGCTTCAGTTTCTTCTTTTGAAGAAGAACAAACGGAAATTTTTGAGTTAATAGATGATATCGCTGTCACTTCTATAATTGATTGGAGAATCGATAATCCGTTTTACGACCTTTCATCTCTTGAGGAATTTTTCCCCGAAGATATAGTTAATAAAATATTGCAATCCAAACTTTTTGATGTTAAAAGCAACATTTTCACTATCACATCTAATGCCAAAGTTGGTAAAATAGAAAAGAACATAACTGTGGTTGTCGAAAGAAACCGAACCGATATAAAAGTAAAATATTGGAATGAAAACTGATACAATTATTTGATTACGGAGATGATAGCATTGCTGTCATTGCGAGCGACTAAAGGGAGCGCGGCAATCTCATCATTTGGGATTGTTCCGAGTCTGTCTTTGAGATTGCTTTGCAGTTTCAGGGATTAAGTGCCCGCAATTCTTTGAATTGCAGGGTATAATCATATTTTAGGATATAGAAAATGAAAAAGATTTTCGCTTTCCAAAAAGATAAAAACGACCTAAAGCTGTTGTTCTTTCATATAAAAGACAACGCAGTTTTTATAGAAGATTATCAACAAAAAGAAATTGGTGCCGAAGGCAGTGCTTCGGATATTATCAAGCAATTTCTCTCGTATAACAAAGCAAAGGTTTTTAGAACAGTTTGTTTCTTGCCTTTATCGTCTATTTATTTAAGAAAGCTTGCTTTTCCTTATAGAAGTATATCCAAAATAAAAAAGAGTATAAGATTTGCCATAGAGCCGCATATCCCTATTCCGGTAGAATCTGCGAAAGTATTTTTTCAACCGATTTACGCAAAAAATAGCAACCAGCCCCGTTTTTATGTCAGCGGCGGGATTGAAGTCATATCGTTTGTTGTTCCTGAAGTTCTTTTAAACGAACAATTGGAACTTATAAATTCTTGCGACCTGGTTTGTAACGAGATTTATCTTGAGCCGCTTTCTATCTTTAACTTCTTGATTTCCCGTATTAAAATAAAACAAAACGTGTTGTGGCTATATGTTGGTAACGACACTACATATGTTTTTTCCGCGCTTAAAGACGGAATGCTTTCAGATTTAAGGCAGATACCAATTGGCAGGAGTGAACTTATAGAAGGAAAAGACGAATTGACAAGAGAAATAAGTACAGTTCTTCTTTCTCAAACTTCGCAACTTTCCGAAAATAAAATTTCAGAAATTTATGTGTCTGGCTTGCCCATTGCCGAAAAGCAGGCGGGCAGGCCCACCACTAAAGAGCAGGCGGGCAGGCCCGAAATCTGCGATTGGCTGGCTGAAAATTTCAATATCCCCGCCAAAGCGATAGAACTTGACGAATTGTTATCCGTAAATCAAGCCGCCGATTCCTCTAAACAGTCGCAAGCAGAACACGTAGAAAATAATGACGAAAAAACTCTTACATCAAAACCTTTGGCTTTAGGGTTTATCCCTGAAATTCTTTATGCCGGTTTGTCAACAAACGCAGCTGTTTTGAATTTTTATCCTCCCGTTTTGCAGGAGAAAGAAAAAAGAGGTATACGAACAAGTTTTTTTCTTGCAATTTTCGTATTAATTGCGATTACTTTCCGTCTCCAATTTGAAAGAAATATATACGAGCGTAAATTTGATGTTATAAACTCGCGGATAAAAGGAATTTTTGCGGAAACTTTCCCCGATGCTGTGGACAAGAGGACTCCGCTTATCCAGATGAGAGCCATAGTCAAAAATTTAAAAGACAGCTCTTTAACAACAGATGTTGTTTCTCTAAGCCCTTTGGAAGCATTAAGGGGAATATCCCAAAATTTAGACAGGAATTTACAGATAGAGTTAGACTCTTTTAGAATAAAAGAAAACGATATAACAATTGCCGGAAGCGCTTTGTCATATGGCGATATAGATAAAATAAAATCAGCCTTGGAAAATTCACCGCTATTTTCGAAAGTCGATATCGAGTCTGCGCAGACAACGGCTCAAGGAGTGTCGTTTAGATTGAAAATAACTCCGACTTTGAATAAATGAGATATAATAAATCAAAAATCAAAAATTAAAATGCAAAATGACAAATCAAAATTCAAAAAGGAATTCCAACAAAGATTATATAATTTTGTTCTAAAGCTTATAGAATTCCTGGATAAATTACCAAAAGACAATGTATCAAGAAGAATTGGAGACCAATTATTAAGAAGTGGCACAAGTATTCTTGGCAACTATATAGAAGGACAATCAGCCAGCAGTAAGAAAGATTTTACTAATTATTTTAACACTTCGTTAAAATCTACAAATGAGAGCAAAATATGGGTGTCTTTGCTTAGGGATAGCAAACGTGCCACATCTGAAGAAGTTGTGTGGTTTCTTAAAGAATTAAACGAAATCGGCAATATTTTTGCTTCAAGCATTTTGACTCTTAAGGGAAAAAAATAATTTTACATTTTAATATGTAGATTTGATATTTGATTTTTTAATTTTGCATTAATATTGTAAAGTGAGGACATTTTGAATAAAAAACTTACACTTTTTACGGGATACGGTATTATCTTTATTCTTCTGTATTTATTGTTATTTGTATTTCCCACATTGAACCGAATAAGCGTTTTAAAAAAGACGATTCCTATTAAAGCGCAGGAAGTCAATGAAATGCAGATACTAAAACAAGAATATCTTGCCGCCAAAAAAGAATATGTTCCCGCATTATCCTCAACGCAGGAAAACGAAAGTATTTTTTCTTTGGTCGAAAGAATTGCAAGGGTGAGAGGACTTGCGGATAATATTTCCTCAATAAAACCTGTCACTTCGTCTATGCCTGTTAGAACAGATTTATCGGCAAAAACAGAAGATTTCCGAGAAGCGAGTGTAGAAATAAGAATGAAAAACCTTTCTTTGCAAAACCTTGTTAGTTATCTTTACACTCTGGAAAGCACCCCCTACAATTTAAATATAAAAGAGATTCAGATAACTTCTCCAAAAGAAAAATTATCTATTGAAGTAACTTTTATAGCTTCAAGATTGGAGAGGAAATAATAATAAAGATTACGCAGATTTATAGAAAAGATTACAGCGATTGAAATTGATAAAGTGTAAATAATAGCGCATAGTTGTGAGGTGAGAGGTTAAAAATAGTTTATGGTGGATAGTTTATAGTTAATATCTATAAACCATAGACTGTCAACTATAAACTGTGTTTCGTTTTAAACTTGGCATATAAATTGCGTGATAATTCTTAACATCAGAAGTATTGTAGTTGCCGATTCATCGGCGTATTAAACCGATTCATTGGCAAAGAAAGCCCACCCGTCTGCTACGAAGCGGGCAGGTAAATGGGCAACTACGAGAATTCTAACGGGGTTGACAAAACAGATTTTTAATTTTATAATTTTGACTTGTTAGAATTCTCGAAAGAGAATCTGTAATTTAAAGGGGGAAATCATATCCCCTGAAAAAATTAATTATGCAAAATTGTCGGGAGGAATCCGGTATGCGTCGTCTCGGTATGTGTCGTAAAAAAATAATTAGTGTTATTTTCTTTTTCATATTGCTTGGAATATTTGCTGTTATAGCGAAAGCTCAAACTGTGGAGGTAGAGCTTTTGCCGGAAGCTTCCCAGGCAATACTTCCCAACAGCGGAAATTTTGCGGTTTTTGGTATAAACGCTAATGATGATGGTGATGGCGATACTCATATTCTTTCTATAACTGTCCGTTTCGATCAAAGTCCTCCTGGTTCTGACTTCACCTTTAATATGACCGATATTAGCAGAGTAGCAATTTATGAAGACGGCGATTCGGATGGTGATGGTAACGGATTTTTTAGTTCTGCAGATACATTATTGGGTGAGGAATTGGGTCCCCTTAGTAGTCCGCTTACCATTACCCTATTAGCTCCTTATGCTTTGCCTAATTCTGACGAAGATGGCGCTGCAGGAAATGACTTATTTGTGGTTATTAATACTTCTAATTCTATCAGAGATGACGACCCTTCAACTACAGGTAATGAAGGGCACGCCTTTACCGTAACCATACCCAAAGGTGGAATTGAACTTGACTGGTATGCTCTTGTAGACCCTGAGCAATTCCCCGATGCTGACCAAACAACTGAAACTATATACTGTGAAGCATGGGGCGATGATATTACGCCCATTTCCACATACTATGGCGCGCCCCCATCTTACTATGACTATCCCGGCAGTGGTGGTGACCCTACTGACGGTAGCAGATACCCTTATTCAGTTCCCGATGAGTGGATAAGACCCAGATACGATAATAATCCCACAAGTTATAGATCGGTTCATCGTGGTCATTTGCCATATTCACAACTGCTTCCAATGGAAGCAAGGACTCCTGTTTTGGGTATTGACTGCGGAGGCGGCTCAACTCTTGGACCAAATAATAGTCAAAGGATTATTCTTGAAAGTGTAACGGTAACCTTTACCGCATTAAGTCCGGATTTTGACCCGACTACAGGATTAGACCCATTGCGCGGCTGCCCGTGCTGGTCTCCTTTCAGTGGCGTAGCTTTGTATAAGGATACTGGTGGTGGTGTTTGGGACTACGAAACCGATGAAAAAGTGCCGGTAGATTTTAGTGGATGGCAGGAAGATTGGCCTGAATGGACGCTGACCTTATCTCCTACTACATCCGGAGGCGAGTATATCAAAACGACATGGGATGATAATGACCTCTCCGACTACTTCATTGTAATCAGGGCTGATTCCGGTTATAGAGATGAATCCGGTGGCGCGGGTGACTATGATCCCATAAAATACGGCGCTGCTTTTACAGTATCCATAAAACAAGGAGATGTTAAATTCTCCTATCCCCCCGATTCAACCTGCAACCCTTCTCAACCGTATGTGACCGATGTTAAGCCGATTAAACCCGTTCTTGAAATCCATGATTTGGTTCATTCTCTTTATAATACTCAAAGGATAGACGCAACTTCACCTGTGACACCCGTATTCGGTCTAAACATTACGGATACTACGGATACTCGAGTTCTCGCATTTAACGACGGAGATGTTTTCAAATGGGTTAGTGTGTATCTATATGATGAAAGCGGGACAACTGACACTTCTGCTTTTATGACGCTTTCTGCTAATCAAAATAGCGGTATTTCTCTTTGGAAGGATAACAAAACGGATGGCCGAGCAGGTGTTTTTGATTCGCAGGATACATTTATCCTGGTTGCACCACCTAATTGGGAGGAAATTGTGCCGGGAAGTGTGTGGAAAGCGCAATTGAATGTGGCCAATCATCAGGATGTGCCTGGTGACGATATATATGATGCGGATAACAAAGGCGATGACTATTTTGTATGTATCAGAACTTCGGCGACTTTAAGTTATGCGGACAGATTTTCTTTTGAAATCAAGGATGGAGATGAGTATGCTCTTGATGGGCTTAAACTCAAAGCACAGTTAAATGCTGAAGGAACCGGTGTAAGAGGTAATATTCTAACTGCGAATTTTCCCGTATTTTTAACCGATTTGACTACTCCGTATCAGAATATACCTGCTAACTCTTCCCGCACCCCTGTAATTGGAATTAATACTTGGGACGATACTGAAAACGGCGGAGCATTAGAACAGGTTATCGTGGAATTTTACAACCCGGGCGGAAGAGACGATGTGGCTTTTAACGCGGAGGATGACCTGAAGCATTTATCTTCGGGTTCTTCCAGCGGTGTTGCGATTTATCGCGATACCAATGGTAACGGTGTTTTCGATTCTGCAATAGATCTGGTTATACCTTTAAAGGAATGGAGTTGGGATGAAGGTGTTGGTGGTCAACCATACGACCAGTGCAGACTTGTTTTTCAAGACCCTGAGCCGATTCCCGCGAATGATACAGCAGGGACAAGTAATAGTGGAGCAGATTATTTCGTGGTGATAAAGACTGCGGGCAGTTTAGGCTATCAACCCGGCGATGATTTTAGCGTCGGGATTGTATCCTGGGGACCCAAGGGTTCTGTATGGGGTTCGCGCGCTTTGGGTTTTATTGACCAAGGGGATAATCAGACCCGCTCCTATGAGCGCATTGAAACAAATGTGGTTGGCAATGGCGTAGTGGCGCCTCCGGCGGATGATGAAGGGGACACTACCATAGTAGAGCCTGAGGCTGAGGGTAGTGGTGGCGGCGGCGGTTCGCTTGAGGGCTGTTTCATAGCGACTGCCTGTTACGGCGCGCCTATGGCAGAAGAAGTGAAAGTTTTATCACAATTTAGAGACGAGTATTTGCTGACAAATTCTTCCGGACGAATTTTTGTAGGCGCATATTACAAAATAAGTCCTCAAATCGCTTCTTATATATCGCAACATCCGCTTCTTAGAAATTTGGTTAGATGGACATTAAAACCGATAGTGAAAATTACGGATAAATTCTTGAATGATGATTCTTCAAAAGTAATTTCAAGGAGAGGAAAACAATGAGAAACGGATTTTTAACCTTATTAGTAATTGCCGCTGTTATTTTTTTATCGGCTCATTCACTTTTCTCTCAAGATAATAAAAGCCCCAACTCATTGAAATTGGGACCGATCATATCTGCGCTTGAAGATAAAGATATAGATGACCTTTCAATATCCACATCTACTTTCAAAGGGGTTTCTGCATCCGGTAATCTTCAAACTATAAATTTCTCTATAGAAACCGAGAGAATAAGTTTAAGAAAGAAAGATAACTTTGATTATGTGAAAATAGAAGGGCTTGAACTTTCAGGCGGCATCCCCGGCGCGCCGAATCTTCCGAGTGAATTATTTATTTTAACCTTGCCGAAGGATTCCGAAGTAACCGGTGTGGAAGTGAAAAATATTACTTATCGTTATGTCCTAAATCCTTTAAAAATTGCTCCTGTTTCTCAACCCGTTCCGATAACGCCTAAAAAAGGCAGTGTGGACCAAGCAAATTTAATGCGGCTAAAACCCGATGAAAGAATCTATTCTTCCGAAGATTTCTTCCCCGGCAGTTTAGTCGCATATTACAGTGGCTGTGATAATAATAATTGCTATGTGTCTGTTAGGTTCTATCCTCTGCAGTATGCGCCTAAAACAAAGCAGTCTATTATCGTAACCTCTGCAACGATAGAAGTTTACTATTCTTCTAATAATGCGATTAGCAAAAGTTTTGAAAGTGAAGGATTTAAAACTGCTTCAGGACCGGAAGCATGTTTAATAATTTATCCTGCGGCTTATAATGCAGCCGCCGATGCCTTAATAGATCTGCATGACACTTTTGGGATAGATACTACTAAAGTTTCGGTTGAGGAGATAGCAGGTTATAATTATGGTTCCGGAGGCGTTCCCCCAAGAGCAGATCCTCCTGATTATCTATGCTCTTATGGTGGATATAGCGGCTATACCGGTAGCGATATAGTAGGGTATGATTATCAGTTGGCTTTAAAAATTCTATCATTTATACAGGAGGCAAAAAGTTCTGTCGATAGTGGCTGGGCTTACTATCCGCAACTTGAATATATAGTTCTTCTCGGCGATGCATCTGCTGTTCCTCCTTCGTATTATGTATATAGTCCAGTAGGGGGTTCTTATGATAACTGGGTTCCCACTGATTATTTCTATTCTTTAACAAATTATAATGATTATACCCCTGAATATAAGGTAGGTAGACTCTCTGCAGGGAATTTGTCTGATATACAGGATATAGTTCAAAAAATAGATGATTGGCATGCCAACGTAGACGCAGACCCGACCTGGTTTAATAATGTCGCTCTTGCCGGTGGACAGCCCTTTGGCACGTGGTACTATCATGGAGAATTGTTATGCAATGAGGTGATGAATACTTTTTCTGCTGTTTCCGGTTACAGTAGGTCTTATTTAAGTGGTATGAATGTAAGTAAGTTCTATCATACTGATGACGGAATCGTTGGCGATATTACTCAATTTATTCAGAGTGATGTGGAAGACACAATGGATGGAACAAATCCTCAAGGGCTTGTTTATCTCTTAGGGCATGGTTCGGGTGATGCTTTCTATTTCGATGATGTTGACCCCGCTGATACAGTTCTATATAGTTCGGAAGTGTTAGCTTTTGGCTCCAATCTTGATATTCCTGTTGTTATATCTATATCTTGTGATAATGCGGCGTATGATGTATCTATTGTGGCTCCGGGTTTTGCTACCTCATTCGGCGAAAGTGTTCTTCTTTCGCCTGCCGGAGGCATAGCTTATTTGGGCGGTTCTCGCACATGTTTTGGGACCCTTGATTGGACATTTGATAATGGCTACATGGAAATATTACCCTCAGAATATATGGCAGAGATGATAAAATACGCTTTTAAAAAGTATCATGAGAGCGGAGGAACAGGAACGTTAACTTTAGGTCGTATTTTTACAGAGGCTTTATCGGACTATGTCCTTGCAAATGGCAGTTATCTGCTTTCAAGTCCTTATGACCAACGAACAGTTTTTGAGTGGACTCTTTTAGGCGACCCTGCTTTGCCCATTCCCCCGCAAGTTTGGAGCGTTGATGATAACCCTGTTCCGACTATTACGGCTTCTACTCTCCCAAGAGGTAAAACGCCTGCCTATAATCTGTTTGGGATGCCGGTATACGAAGTAGAGGATGGCTCCGATACTACGATAGAAGTTGACCCGTCTGCTTTATCTGATGTAGAGATAACTTTAGTTGACCCGAGAAACGATAAAACTGATGATAGAACCATACAGGCACATGCTATTAATTACCCTTTTG
The DNA here is from genome assembly GCA_023135785.1 of bacterium. Lineage (NCBI taxonomy): Bacteria > bacterium. The sequence continues at coordinate 12,877 of JAGLSL010000021.1, read as the reverse complement.
ATGTGGACGATGTTGACGGAGGAGTAAATGACCGCGGTCCTTCTCTCTACTTTGTTAGAGTGGCAGGACAAGATACACCTGCGGGGAATTATACCAAAGAAAAAAGATTCTATTTGGAAGTTGTGAACGAATTTATCCCTACTGCGGATATTTTGGTGGTAGATTCTGACACTATGTATAGATACAGGGATGCTACTAACTCTCATACTTCATGGCCTTTAACGGATGATTATGATGACTGGTATGATACAGCTCTTGTTGATAATGGATATGTTTTGGATACTCCCGGCGCTGGTGGTTATCAGGTATGGCATGTGGATAACAATACCGGAACAAATGCGGCCGGCGAGGGAAGACACGGTGAAATCACACAGGATTTATTGGACTATATGGCGGCGGATACAGAAAGAGTAGTAATTTGGTTCACGGGAGATAATTTTATTGATACTTTTGTTTCGTCTGACCAGACTTATCTTACAGAGTATCTTAAAGAAAAAGGCGGACGGCTCTTTGTTACGGGGCAGGATGTTGGTTATGACATTGGTGCTACCGATTTTTATAAAGATTATCTTCACGCTAATTATATATCAGATGATGTTGGACTTAATGTAATTGACGGTGTTGCAGGAGATCCTGTTGGCGGCGGATTTGGAAATATCAAAATAAATCCTTCTATCCCGGGCACCGGCGCGGGAAATCAGGAGGAGCCCAGCAAAATAAGTCAAAGGAGCCCTGCTTCCGAATGTTTTCATTACTGCGCTTCCAGCGGCGGTGGTAACCAAGGTTCTGCAGGTGTGAAATACTGCAATGATACATATCCGCCAAGTCCTCCTGACAAGAGTCATGCGGTTGTTTATCTTGCTTTCGGGTTGGAAGGTATAGCAGACAAGGACTCTGCTACTCCACCTTGCGGCAGAAAACAGATAATGGCGGCAGTAATTGATTGGCTTAAAGGCAAAGGCGGAATAAGTAGAGAAGGGACAGATGATGACGACGATGACGATGATGGCGATGCCGATGGCGGTGATGGTGGTAGTAGCGGTGGTGGCGCAGATTCACTCGGCTGTTTTATAGCTACCGCATCTTACGGCACGCCTATGGCGAGAGAAGTTAAAGCGCTCTCACTGTTCAGAGACGAATATCTAATGGAAAATTCTTTAGGCAGATTCTTTGTTAGAAGTTATTATAAATTTTCGCCGCAATTAGCCGAATATATTTCCCGGCGTCCGGCGCTTAAAAAGTTTATAAGAATAGGGCTTAAACCTTTGGTGCGTTTTTCGGAAAAAATGACACGATAGTGTCATTGCGAGTCAAAGACGAAGCAATCTAAAACATATCAAATGTGTTTAAAAAAATAAATTTACCCCATAGGAATATCCTGCATTTTTTCTCCACAATCTTTCTTTTACTCTTCTTTATTTTTCCCATATCTAAAACCGTTTTTGCTTTACCTAATCCCGCCGCTGTTTATTGCGAAAAAATGGGTTATGAATACAAGGTGATTAAAACACCTGACGGGGAAAAAGGTATATGTGTTGTTGCCGAAGGCGTCCAGTTTGATGCGTGGGATTTTTTAAAAGGTAAAGTGGGTAAAAAATATTCTTATTGCGCAAAGCAGGGTTATGGAACACAAACCCAGCGCGAATATAAACAAGGATTTTCTACCGAATGTGCCATATGCGTATCTGCGGCTGAAAACGGAAAAACAGCAGAGCGAATACCGATGCTTGAGCTGATGAAAAAAAATGGCGAGCCTCTGATGGATTTAGCTCCCAATAATGCGGAACTTAAAAAAGGCGGTTGTGGGTGCGAGGATTGCCAAAGACCAAAAATAGAAGAATGCGACGATTATCCTAAGGAAATAGAAAAAACAGGGATTAAACAGGGTATTGGCATAAAAGGCAAGGGGCTTCCTGCATCTTTTGATTGGCGCAACTTTGAGGGAACAGGTCATGCTTATATCGGACCTGCCCGCGACCAGGGAGGTTGCGGCAGTTGTTATGCCTTTGGAGCGGTTGCTTCTGCGGAAGGCGTATATAACTACGCAATGGGATTATATGATGATGGTGTTGATGATAATCGCGCTGAATTTTCCGAATCATTCATAATATGGTGTCTTGCAAGATTACCCGAGTATTTTCCTCATTTCTATGGTTGTATCGGCGCTGATTATGATTATCAAGAGCTTGAAGCATTGACTGATCATTCCCTTGCCACTGATGGGATATGCAGGTTGGCGGATTTTCCATATACAACAGTTGACCCTGGCTCCTGCGCTCACTGGGGCGACTCCCTGATTGTTTTTTCCGGATGGGGCAGAATACCGTGCGGTGATATTGACGCGATAAAAACAGCAATAATAACCTATGGGGTTATAGATGTAGCGGTTTTGGCAGGAGATGATTTTCAGAGTTATGATGAAGGGGTTTATAGTGACTCTAATACTACTTGTCCGGGCAGTCCCTGTTATTATACTCCCGTAAATCATGCCGTAGCTTTGGTCGGTTGGGGAGACGGCTACTGGATACTAAGAAACAGCTGGGGGACTGACTGGGGTGAAGACGGATATATGCGCATAGCATATACTTCGGCAAGAGTAGCCTGCGAAGCTACATATCTGCGGATTGTTCCATCTTCCGAAGGCAGGGTCTGGTTGGACATGGTTTCTTATTCTGCGCCTGATACGGCAAATGTTGTTGTTTTGGACAGTGATTTGAATACAACAGATAATCCCGACACTACAACTGTAGAATTTGAATCCGAACTTACTGCCGATACTGAAATTATGGAATTGGTTGAAACAGATACTTCTACTGGAATTTTTACGGGTTCAATTGGTTTGGAATTAGATACTGTTCCGGCAAGTGATAGCATTCTTCAGGTTCAGGACGGCGATACCATACTCGTTACTTATGTGGACGCTGTTTATGGAGAAGGCGGAGAGGTTGAGTTAACGGATACAGCTACTGTTGTTCTCATAAGTGTTCCTATCGGGCTTACAGCCACAGCAGGAAGAAATTATGTGTTTCTGTATTGGAATCCCGTTGAAAGTCCTGCTTTGGATGGATATAATATTTATAGAAGCGCCTCTTCAGTGGGGACAAAAACAAAAATTAATGGCGCTCAACTTGTAGAGAGTAATTCTTATACAGATGGTTCTGTTTCCATTAACACCATTTATTATTATTGGGTAACTGCTGTAGATACTTATGGCAATGAGACCGATTATTCTTCTTACATCGCAGTTACTACCGAGGCAGGTGGAGACGATGGCGGCGGCGGTGGAGGAGGTGGTGGTGGGGGAGGAAGCGGCTGTTTCATAGCGACTGCTTGTTACGGCGCGCCAATGGCGGACGAAGTGAAGGTTCTTTCCGAATTCAGAGACGAATATTTAATGACGAATTCTTTGGGCAGATTCTTTGTCAGAAATTATTATAGATTTTCTCCACAATTAGCCGAATATATTTCCCGGTGTCCAATACTTAAAAAGTTTATAAGAATAGGGCTTAACCCTTTAGTGCGTTTTTCGGAAAAAATGACACGATAGTGTCATTGCGAGGTCCGATGACTCCGAAAGGACGGACTCTTCGGAGAGCGAATAAAATGAGCGACGAAGCAATCTCATTATTGGATTGCTTCGGCTACGCCTCGCAACGACCTTTCAGTTCGGATTGCCACACCCTCGCAAAGGTTTGGGTTTACAATGACAAACTGGTTCTGTTATCTGTTGTCTGCTTTCTGTTTTCTGAATTTGTGTGTAAGAACTACCAAAGAAATGCCGACTATTCCCGCGCATATAATCTGGAAGAGCGTTAATCGGTAAAAGAATATTTCCAATCCATCTCCTCTTAAAAAATCCAGGAAGAATCTGAAAGTCGGATATAAGATGAGATAGACAAGGAGAGTTTTTCCTTTGAATTTCTGGTTTTCTCTTGTTTTCTTTAGCAATAAGAAAAGTATAAATAAAAAAATAGAAGAATATAATTGCGTAGGATGGAGCGGTAATGCGCCGTAATGATACCCTGCGGGCGAATTCAGATTAAACACTTTTCCTATTGGTAAATTTGTTGGTTTCCCGTAACAGCATCCGTTCAGGAAACAGCCGATTCTTCCTATTGCCTGTCCCAATGCTACATAAGGAATAATTAAGTCCACTATATATATATAAGATAATTTTTTCTTTTTTGTGTAAAAGAAAACAGTTGCCAATGATAGGAAAAATCCGCCGTGGAATATGAATCCGCCTCGCCACAGACTTGCGTCTAAAGGGTTTTGTATATAAAGCGGTAGGTTAAAAAAGATATAAGCTAACTTGCCGCCTAAAATACCTGAAAGGATAATCCAAAATACAATGTCCAAGACTGTAGAAGTATCTATTCCTGTTTTTCCTGCTGGTTTCCGTGTCTGCTCGCCTGTTGTTTCATGGTGGGCCTGCTCGCTTGCAGGCAGGATAGGGGGTTGATTCGCATCTTTTATTAAAAGGTATAAACTTAAATAGAAAGCCAGCGCCATCAAGACCCCGTAGGAATATATTTCAAACTGCCCGATTGTAAAAAGTATAGGATGCATGTTTTTTAAAAAATTTCTAATTACTAATACCTAATTCCCAATGAAATATCAAAAATTGCAAAAAATAACAACCAAAATATACAATAAATAAAAACTAATTAAATTCCAATCTTCATTCTAGCCAACAAATTATTTATCCTCTCCATTACTTGTTTCTTGATGGTGAATTGTTAATATTTTTGAATTTTAATTTGTCATTTTACATTTTGATTTTTACATTTTGAAATATTAATTATTATAAGTCCTACTCCCAAAAGTATTGAAGAATCGGCTATGTTGAAAGAGTAGGGGAATTTATTAAGTAGTAAATAATCTATCACAAAGCCGTAAATTATGCGGTCTATGAGATTGCTTATAGCGCCTGCCAATATAAATATAAGCCCCCAACTGAAAAGGGTTTTTTTATAGTTTGTACGCAAGTAGAAAAACAGGATGAATAAAATAACAATGGATGCGGGAATAATAAAAAATCTGCCACAGTTTTGAAATAATCCGAAGGCAATCCCAGGGTTTTGGGAAGCAGGGACAAAATAAAGCAAATTTTTTACGATGTCAGTTTCTTCTTTAATTAAACCTCTGTTATAAAAGAGAAACTTTAAAATATGGTCAGATAGTATGATTAGTGTGGCGGTTATGAGTTCTTTTCCTCGTTCTCTTTGCATTTTAGACATAATTCCGCATATGGAACAGCTTTTAATCTCTTCATTCCGATATCTTTGCTGCATTTGGAACACTTCCCGTAAGTTTTTTTCTCGATTCTATTTATAGCGTTTTGTATTTGTTTGAGATGTTTTTCTTCCGAAGATAAGAGGTCTAACGAGGTGTTCTCTTCGGCGCTGTCCGAAGCAAGGTCCGCCATGTGCATTTTATGCGAGGAAACCTCGCCGGAAACATCCTTGAAAGATTTGCCTAACTGTTTTTTTTCTTTATCGTCTAAATCGTTAAACAATCTTTCTTTTTCTTTAATAAGAATTTCCTTGAATGTTTTGATGTCTTTTGCTTTCAATTGAGTTACCTCCTTAAAAAATGATTACACCGATTAAAAGATTTGTTTTATCTGTGTAATCCCGTTTTTTAATCTGTGTAATCGTGTTTTGCTTTCACTATTGTAGCACATCTTGAGCAAAGTTTAGGAAATTCTTTCTGTTTATTTATCTCTTGACTGTATTTCCAGCATCTTAAGCATTTTTCTCCCTTTGCCTTTTTGATTTCAATTTTTACCCCGTTAGACCCGTTTAGAGATTTATTGTCTCTAACGGGTTTAATGGGATCCAATTCCACATTTGAAACTATAAAGATAGTTGCCAAATCTTCTTTAGAAACATCAAGGGCTTTCATATGAGAATCTTTTATGTATAAAATGACTTCCGCTTCTAAGGAACTGCCTATTATTTCTTTTTGGCGCGCTTCTTCAAGTGCTTTCTGAACGTCTTCTCTCAACTTTAATATCTTTTCCCATTTTTGCTCTAATTTTTCGTCTATTTTTTGTTCGTTTGGCAAGTTTGTCAAAAATACGGATTTTTCTTCGAAATTACAGTTCTGCCAGATTTCTTCGGCTGTAAAAGACATAAACGGACTAATAAGTTGGGTTAATGTTCTAAGAATAAAATGCATGACTGTTTGGGCGCAACGTCTCCCAAGTGAATCTGCTGGCAGAATATATAACCTATCCTTAATTATATCTAAATAGGTTGAGCTCATATCCACATTCGAAAACTGATAAATTGCCTGATATGCCTTTATAAAACGGAAGCTCTTATATGCTTCTTTAACTTCTTTTAGAAGCATAAGGCATCGGTTATACGCCCATCTGTCAATCTCCAACCATTCGGATTGGTCAACAGCGTTTTGCGAATATTGGAAATCATATAAATTACCCAGCATGAATCTGGTTGTATTTCTAAGTTTTCTATATGCCTCAATACATCGTTTAAGTGTTTCTTCTCCGATTCTTATGTCGCTTCCCCAGTCCGAAGATATAGCCCACAATCTCAAAATATCTGCGCCTTGATTGTTAACTATAACCTGTGGGTTGGTAACATTACCTACGGATTTTGACATCTTTTTACCTTCACTATCTACTACAAATCCGTGTGTAAGGACTGCCTTGTATGGGGGTTTGTTGTATAAAGCCACAGATGTAAGTAGTGATGTCTGAAACCAACCTCTATGTTGGTCGCTTCCTTCCAAATATAAGTCTGCAGGCCAGTCTAAATTATTCGCCCTGTTAGAAATTTCATTTTTAATGGGTTTGGAATCTTTTAACACCGCAACGTGAGAAATGCCGGAATCAAACCACACATCAAGTATGTCTTTGTCTTTTTTAAAGCCCTGAACGCTTTTGCATTTCGGGCATGAAAAATCTTTCGGCAGGAATTTCTCAACCTTATATCCAAACCAGGCATCTGCTCCTTCTTTTTTAATAATATCGCTTACATTTTCCATTAAACGGCTGTCAAGAATTTCCTTGCCGCATTTTTCGCAATAAACAACGGGTATTCCCACGCCCCACAATCTCTGACGCGAAAGGCACCAGTCGGGACGAGTCTTTAACATTCCTTCTATTCTATTTATGGAAACTTCGGGAGCCCATCGAACTTCTTTTAAGCTTTTTATAGCTGTCTGTCTTAAGTTTTTCCTGTCAACTCCTACGAACCATTGTTTACATGCTCTAAATATTACAGGTCTTTTACATCTCCAGCAATGCGGATAAGAATGTTCTAATGGCTCGCTATTAATAAGCAATTCTTTTGTTGATAGAGTTTCGATAATTTCGTTGTTTGCTTTGAAGATATGTTTTCCCTTGAATTGCGGCACTTCATCAGTAAAAAGTCCTTTTTCATTTACGGGAGAGAAAATCGGCAGTTTATACTTTAATCCGGTCAAGTAATCTTCCTGACCGTGTCCGGGTGCCGTATGAACACATCCGGTGCCTTCTTCCAAACTAACATAATTGGCGTTTACTATTTTGCCTTTTTTGTCAAAAAGTGGGTGATTATATTCCAATCCTTCCAATTCTTTTCCTTTTTTGGTTTTTACAATCTTGTAATCATTAATATCTGATTGCTCCATTACCGTCTTTACCAAATCCTTCGCAATAATCCAAGTTTCTGTGTTCTGTCCTCTGTCCTCTGTCCTCTGTCCTCCCTGCCCGCCGTCTGTTTGGAGGGTGTCTTCTGTCTTCTGAACCTCTACCCATGCATAATCGTAGTCGGGATGCAGTGCAACAGCAAGGTTAGCAGGTAAAGTCCAAGGTGTGGTTGTCCATATAATAATGAATTTATCTTTTTGGGAAGATAGCGGAAATTTTACCCAGACGGAATTTGAAGTATGCGGTGCATATTCAACTTCCGCTTCGGCTAAAGCTGTCTCGCAGGAAACGCACCAGTAAATAGGTTTTTTATCCTGATAAATATAGCCTTTCTCTGAGAGTTCTTTGAATACATCTATAATTTTGCTTTGATAATGGTAATCCATTGTGACATAAGGATTATCCCAATTAGCCATAATACCCAAACGCTTTAACTGGTTTTTTTGTATTTCCACATAGCTTTGAGCATATTCTCTTGCTTTTTTTCTGAATTCTAAGATATCAATCTCTTCTTTTTTATTAACTTTGAGTTTCTTGAATAGTTGCAGTTCAATGGGCAGTCCGTGACAATCCCAGCCGGGAGTAAATGGCGTAGAATAGCCTTCTAAAGACTTATATTTGATAACAATATCTTTGAGAACTTTATTTATAACATGCCCAAGATGAATATCTCCGTTTGCGTAAGGAGGTCCGTCGTGCAGAATATATTTTTCCCTGCCCTTGGAAAGCATCTTTTCATAGATGTCGTTATCTTCCCAAAATTTGAGCGTAACAGGTTCTTTTTTAGGCAAATTTGCCTTCATCTCAAATTTGGTTTGGGGCAAATTTAAGGTATGAGAATAACTTTCTTCCTTAATATTATTAGTTTTATCATTCATGGTAATGGCGCTTTAAATTTGAAAGAGTATTATACAGAAATTTGCCTGAAATACAACTCAAAAATGGCGGGATTTGAGATGCGATGAGATGACTCTAACCTCTCCCCGCTACCAATTTTACAATGTAGCGGTAAAACCCGCCCCGCAAGAAAAAATATTTTATAGAAACAAATTCTGATGAATTTATTTTCAACGGAGGCTTGTTTGCTTTTTCATCTGCCGAGTAAACTCGGCCGCTACAATAAAATTAGAAATATAATCGAAATATATGCCTGCCCGCCAAATCTTGTCAGGCGGGGAAATAAATTGAAATACAATTGAAATACATTGCCTGCATCCTTAGTTTTTTGAAGTTATAGTATGTAATTTTTTTTAGTTTTCAATCCTTTAACAACATATATCTATTGTATTTCTACCGTATATCCATTTATATCTACCGTATTTCTATTTTTTGATTTTTATTATTTCCGTAGTATCTCTATTTATTTCTATTGTATTTCTACCGTATTTCTATTTTTTGATTTTTATTATTTCCGTAGTATCTCTATTTATTTCTATTGTATTTCTACCGTATTTCTATTGTATTTCTACCGTATATCCATTTATATCTACTGTATATCTATGTATCTCATTTCTTTAGTCTTCGGTCTTTAGTCTTTGGTCTATTGTAGTGGCAAAGCTTGCTTTGCTTTTTAAGCTCTAACCTCTGGGATGATATTTCTTGTGAATTTCCTTCAATCTTTTTCTGTTAAGTTGCGTATAAATCTGTGTCGTAGATATATCCACATGCCCCAACATTTCCTGAACGGAACGTAAATCTGCTCCTCCTTCCAATAAGTGCGTGGCAAAAGAATGCCTGAAAGTATGCGGGGAAATATCTGAAATACCGTTTTTTCTGCCGTATTTTTTAATTATCTTCCATATACTTTGTCTTGAAAGTTTTTGCCTTTTTTTATTTAGAAATACATAATTGGAATTAGCGCCTTTTATTAAATTAGGTCTTATGTTTTCTAAATATTTTTTTAACCAGTCCCTCGCATGTTTTCCCATCGGGATAATTCTTTCTTTAGAGCCTTTACCCATAACCCTTATATAACCTGCTTCTGTGTCTACATTCTCAATCTTTAAATCTACGACTTCAGAAGCCCTTGTTCCTGTTGCATAAAGTAATTCTAATAATGCTTTATCTCTTAGGTTTATCTGTTTAGTTATGTCTATGTTTTCCAGTATAGAATTTACCTGGCTGACAGACAAAACAATCGGAAGATGCCGTTCTCTTTTAAAAGATTCCAGAATTATCGTCGGGTCTTCTTTTATATATTTTTGTCCCAATAAAAATTTATATAAACTTCGTATAGTAGAAACCTTGCGGGCAATAGAAGAGGAAGAAATGCTCTTTTTTCTCAAATGTTCCATATACGATACGAGCTTTGGATAGCGGACATCTTCAAAAGAAGTGTTTTCTTTGGAAAGGAAAACGCAGAAATCTCTCAAGTCTGTTGTATACGCTTGAATAGTATTTTTAGAAAGTCCTTTTTCAATAATGAGAAACTGCAGAAATTCATCGATTCTTTTGTTCATGTTTAAATAATGATTGCACCGATTTAAAATTAGTAATCTGTGTAATCTCGTGTTTTTTTATCTGTGTAATCATTTTATTGTAAATACGGATTCTCTCTTTTTTCTTTGCCGATTGTTGAAGAGGCTCCGTGTCCAGGGTAAACGCGAAATTTTTCAGGCAACTTAAATAATTTGTTTTTTATGCCGTTTATGAGTGTTATTTCATCAGCCAAAGGAAAATCCGATCTTCCTATACTTCCCGAAAAAAGCGCATCCCCTGTAAAAACACATCCATTTACCCCGCCTTTGCGTGCAGGGGCGGGGTGCATAACAATAGATATACCTCCGGGCGTATGACCCGGCGTATGAAGAATAAGCGCTTCCAAATCTCCGATTTTCAACCGCGAATCTTCGTTTAGGACTATATCGGGCTGAGGAAAAGGTAAATAATCGTCTTGTAAATCAGGCGGCATAAAAGCGGAAAGATTTAAGGCAGGGTCTTTTAAAAATTTTATATCTTCCTCGTGTATGCAAATTTCGGCGTTCAGCGTCTCTTTTAGATATTTATTTGCTCCGATATGGTCTATATGAGCGTGAGTGTTGATAATATATTTGATATTTAGATTCTTTGCTTTAACAATTTTAAGGATTTTTTCCCCGTCCGCGCCGGGGTCTATAATCAGCCCTTCCAATGTCCGCTCACATCCGATTATGTAACAATTTGTTTCTATCGCTCCGACTAATAGTTTTTCCAATATCACTTTGTAATTCTACCATAATCACATGATTACAGAGATTAAAAATTTGGTTTTATCTGTGTAATCCTATATGTGAGTGAAGCGAACACTTATATTGAATGAAGATAGGAAGTATGGGAAAATGTTAATCAAATTAAAAATTAAAATGCAAATATCAAAATGACAGTGCAAAAATCAAAAATATTAGAGGCTTGAAGATAGTTAATTTTACATTTTATTAAACAATGCCCAATTAGAAACTTACTATTGAATATGAAGGAACTAATTATCACGGTTGGCAAAGGCAAAAGACGAAGGTTACTGTTCAGGAATATAATAGGGAAATATGAAAAAACAGGAAATCAAAAAAGGCGAAATCGTTATTTATAAGGTCAAAGACGGACCTAAATTAGATGTGCATCTGGAAAAAGATACGGTTTGGCTCACACAATGCCAAGTTGTCCCTGCTTACGGATTATATCTGGTTGATGTAGGATACTAAGTAAGATGTTGAAAGAGCATAAGAAATTGTGCTATCATTTGCTATCAAAAGGAGTGAAATATGCCAAAGACAATGGAAAATCCTACATTGGGAGTGAGAGTTCCTGATAAAACGAGACAAGAGTTAAAATTTTTCTGCAAGAAACATGGACTTATTCCAGGTCGCGTGGTTGAGCAAGCAATTAAAGAAAAACTAAGAGAGTTAGAAGAAATAGAGAAACGCAGGAACCTACTTGTTCTGCAGCAGGGAGCGTTGAAGAAGCTCTGGGATAATTCTGAAGAAGATATCTATGAATTATAATCGTGGCGATGTAGTTATTGTGCCATTTCCTTTTGTTACTGAGAGAGGGACCAGGCAAAAGGCAAGACCTGCTTTAGTTATTTCTGACCATTCTATAAAAAGAAGATATAAAGATTTAATTTTGGTTGGAATAACATCTCGGGTCGAAACCCTACATCCAACAGAATTCTTAATAGAAAGAGATAGTAAAGATTTTAAGCAATCAGGACTTGCCAAATCCTCAATGGTTAGGTGTGAATATATTATGACACTCCCTCCTGAAATTATTTCACGAAAGTTGGGCGCGCTATCAAAAGAAACAATGACCAGGATTGACCGGAAATTAAAACAGAGTTTGGGGATAAAGTGAGAGAATTAAACACACAATAATATCTCCCTTACTAATTGAGCGTTTTATGTAGGTAATAGCTAAATATCGTTTAGAGAGTGAGTATGATATGAAAGCATCTAATGATACGAAGATTTTTCGTTATATTAGTGAGAATGAATTGTAGAGGAAAGTTTGGAGTTATATTTTTACATTTTGATATGCATTTTCCCTCTGGAATCTGTAAAGATTCCGAGGACTTGGTCCCTGAAATTGCGAAACAATTTCTAGGGGTGATTTTTAATATTTGATATTTAATTTGGAGGAAACGATGGAACATTCTGATTTTGTTCACCCCGTTAGAGTTCGTCCCGATATTTTATCGGGACGTCAGAAATGCTATTTACTTTTTAGGTTTATAACAGCCGACAAGTTTTTTAAGATAAATGCGGTATGCACTTCTTATCTCTAACGGGGTTCATTTGCATGCTTAGTTAAATAGAATATATAAGTAAATGTAAGTAAGGAGAAACTATGGAACATTCGGACTTTGTACACTTGCACGTTCATACGGGTTATTCGCTTTTAGACGGTATGTGCAGGATTAAAGATTTGGTAAAAAAAGCAAAGGAATTTAAGATGCCTGCGCTCGCCATAACCGATCATGGGAATATGTTCGGCGCTATTGAATTTTATAATACGGCTATTTCGGCAGGGATTAAACCGATTATAGGAAGCGAGATGTATATGGCTCCCGGAAGCAGGAAAGATAAAAAAGTAGAACGCGGAAGAACGAATTATTATCATCTGACCCTGCTATGCAAGAATGAACAGGGTTATAGAAACTTGATGAAACTCAGCTCTCTCGGATATTTGGAAGGATTTTATTATAGACCCAGAATTGATAAGGAAATTTTAAAATAATATTCAGAA
>JAGLSL010000020.1 GCA_023135785.1 bacterium | reverse complement strand
ATTCATTTTACTCCTTACAACTTAAAAGTCAAAAATTTCCCCTATTATATCCCTTTCGCCGCTTCCCGCCACTAAAGATTGGCGAGGCAAGCAATTGTATTCTTCAAAAGCATTGCGGTTGTTACGGGACCGACTCCGCCGGGGACGGGGGTTATGAAAGATGCTTTTTTTACTGCTTCTTCAAAAACAACATCACCGACTATTTTCCCATCGACTCTATTGATACCAACATCAATAACAATGGCTCCTTCTTTTATCATATCACCTGTTATTAGACCTGCTTTGCCGACCGCAACGATTAGAATATCCGCTCTTTTTGTATGAAAAGCCAAATCCTTAGTGGCAATATGGCAAACTGTCGGTGTTGGAGATTCTAATCGGGATTGAAGCAAAAGAAGAGTTAAAGGTTTGCCGATAATCTCCGAGTGTCCTACTATTACAACTTCTTTACCTTTCAGGCAAACATTTGTACTTTTTAACAGCTCCATAACCGCAAGCGCAGTGCAGGGAGCAATAACCGTTTCGCCATAGACAAGTTTTCCAATATTGAAAGGATGTATCCCCTCAACATCTTTGGAAGGACAAATCTTCATCTGAACTTCCCGCGCATTTATATGGGAAGGCACAGGCATCAGCAATATAATCCCTGTTACTTTAGGATTTTCATTTAGTTGTTGGATGAAATCTTCCAGTTCTTTTTGAGAAGTTGATTGGGGAAGTTTGTTGAGTTTGCAGGAAATAGTCATATTCTCGCAAGCTCTACATTGATTTTTGGCATATACACTGGCGCCAGGATCTTCTCCGACAATAACCGCCTCAAGATGAGGGATTATTCCTTTGGCTTTTATACTCTCTATCTCAAGTATCAGTTCCTCTTTAATTTTTGTGGCTATATCCTTGCCGTCTATAAGTTTTGCTTCCATAATATTCTTCCTGCTCCGATGTAACATCGGAGCATTTAATATTTCAAAAATAAGTGTTATTATAGCACTGTGGAAGGCATAATAAAAAAAGTTAATATAAGTTAATATAGGTTAATATGGGTTAACAAAGGTTGCTTTTGAATTATTTCGTAACCATTATTAACTGCTGTTAACTTCTTTTAACCGTTGTTAACCAAACAATTACTATCATGTTAAAAAACATAGAAGCTTGCCCGCCAAATTCCTGCCTGCCTATTAGTTGTGGCAAGGTTGCTGGGAGAGGTGGAGTTACAACGCCCTTGGGGTTTAAAGCCTCGGGTGTTAGTTGCGGAATTAAAAAGAGCGGGAATAAAGATTTGGCTCTTATATATTCCGAAGGTCCTGCTTTGACTGCGGGGATGTTTACGACAAATAAGTTTAAGGGCGCGGCTGTGATTGTTGATTTGAAATATCTAAAAAATGGGGACAATTTCAGAGCTGTTATAGTAAATAGCGGTAATGCGAATGCTTCTACCGGAAAACAAGGGATTAAAGACGCCGAGGAGATGGCTACTTTAACTGCTGAAAATTTGGGAGTGAAGAAAGAAGAAGTTTTGGTGTCATCAACCGGCATTATAGGCAAGAAAATGCCGATGGATAAAGTTAGAAAGGGAATAATTGAAGCTGTGGAAAAATTAGATTACAACGGCGGAGTTCTTGCCGCTTCCGCGATAATGACAACAGATACAAAGCCAAAAGAGTTGTCTATTGATACGGGAATAAAGGGAAGAGGCAATAAAACAATTAAAATCGGCGGCATTGCAAAGGGCGTGGGAATGATTTGTCCCAACGTTGCAACTATGCTTGCATTTTTGACGACTGATGCGTCCATATCCAAAGACGCGCTTAAAGAATCGTTGCATATTGCAGTTAATAAATCTTTTAACAGATTAACGGTTGACGGGTGTATGTCGCCCGATGATACTGTGATAATAATGGCTAACGGTTTGGCAAGAAACGAGAGAATAAAACCTAAAAGTGAAAATTTTCCCGCATTTACGCAAGCGCTTACATTTTTATGCGAAGAACTTGCGAAGAAAATGGCTTCCGACGGAGAAGGAGCTACCAAACTTATAGAGGTCGCAGTTAAAGGCGCCTGGAACGATAAAGATGCGCATAGAGCCGCAAAAGCGATTGCAAATTCCGCATTGGTTAAGACGGCTATGTATGGCGCCGACCCGAATTGGGGAAGAATAATTTCTGCTGTGGGTTCGGTTAAGGTGAAGTTTAACCCCGATAAAATATCATTGAAATTACAGGGAACATCGTTGATAGAGAAAGGGAAATTCGTTAATTATAATGAAAAGGAACTTTCCGGCTCTTTGAAAAAAGAGAATGCAATAATTATTGAAGTTGATTTGCACTATGGCGACAGAGAAACCACGGTATGGACTTGCGACCTTACGGAAGAATATGTGAAAATAAATGCACATTATACAACTTAGGAATTGATTACGGCGATTTCTGAAACCTGCCCGCCAAGATTTGGCAGGCGGGGATTACAGCGATTAAAGATTTAGTTTATATGCATTATTTGGTGTTTTTTAATCTGCGTAATCTTATTTAAATAAACAATGGAAAATACACTTGATAGAGCAAAGATACTTGTAGAGGCATTGCCGTATATAAGACAATTTCACGGTAAAGTTGTCGTTATAAAATGTGGCGGTGAGCTCATAGCAAATGAAGAAGTTAAAGAAAATATAGCACAGGATATAGCTTTGATGAGATTTGTCGGGATAAAGCCGGTATTAATTCACGGAGGAGGACCGCAGGTAACTAACTTATTGGAAAGACTGGGTAAAAAAGCGGAATTTTCAGAAGGTATGAGAAAAACTGACAAGGAAACAGTAGAAGTCGTTGAGATGGTATTGGGAAAGATAAATAAAGACCTTGTTAGTTTGATTAATCAGGCAGGAACTCACGCAGTAGGTCTTTCAGGAAAAGACGGTAAATTAATTAAAGCAAAAAAGCTCAATTCCTCAAAGGGGGAAGACTTGGGCTGGGTGGGAGAAGTGGAAGAAATAAATCTTTCGATTATAAAAGCATTGGATAACGAAAATAATTTGCCTAACGGAAAAGGATTTATACCGGTAATCGCTCCATTAGGAGTAACAAATGACGGGCTGACGCTTAATATAAACGCCGATATCGTGGCCGCAGAACTTGCCGTCGCTTTGAAAGCGGAGAAAATGATAATTCTCACGAACCAGCCGGGAATATTGAAAGATATTAAAGATGAAACATCGCTTATTTCTACTATACCGGTATCTGAGATTGATTTACTTATTAAAAAGGAAATTATTCGCGGCGGTATGATGCCAAAAGTAAACGCTTGCAAGAAAGCGATTTTAGGTGGAGTAAAGAAAACACATATAATAGACGGAAGAATTTCGCATAGCATTCTTCTGGAAGTATTTACCGATAAAGGAGTAGGAACGGAGATAACGAAAGATAAAGGTTAATGGGTAATGGTAACGAAGCCTGTATCGGTGACGGTTAGGGTAACGTAAAAAAGACGATAGACGTAACCCTATTACGAACGGGTCCGACGACTCCGTATGAGACGACACGTAGTGTCGGACTCCATCGGAGCATCGTAACCTTTACCGTTACCAATCTTAGAATGATTGAAAATATGAAAAATAAAGAAATAGCTGAATTAGATGAAAAGTACATCATCCCAACATACGCAGGGAAAACTATTGCGTTTTCTCACGGAAAAGGATGTAAGATTTGGGATATAGAGGGAAAAGAATATCTCGATTTTCTTTCCGGCATTGCGGTTAGTGGGTTGGGACATTCTCACCCCAAATTGGTTGAAGCGATTAAGGAACAAGCTGAGAAACTAATTCACACATCCAATTTATACCTTATCCCAAACCAGATTGAATTAGCGTCCATTCTTGTTGAAAATTCTTTCCCCGGAAAATGTTTTTTCTGTAACTCAGGAGCGGAAGCAAACGAAGCGGCTATTAAGTTTGCAAGAAAATACGGGGCAGGTAAATACGAAATAATCACGATGAGTGGTTCTTTCCACGGCAGAACTTACGGAGCGCTTACCGCCACCGGACAAAAGAAATTTCATAAAGGGTTTGAGCCGTTACTACCGGGTTTTAAATATGCAGAGTTTAATAATATAGAATCCGTCAAAAATCTTATTACTGACAAAACTTGCGCAATACTTATTGAACCGATGCAGGGAGAAAGCGGCATAAATCCCGCAAAAAAAGAATTCCTTAAACAAGTAAGATTACTCTGCGATGAGAACGATATACTCCTCATTCTGGACGAGGTCCAGTGCGGAATGGGAAGAACGGGCAAACTCTTTGCTTACGAATATTACGGGATAACACCTGACATGGTTACACTTGCTAAATCGTTGGGAGGAGGAGTCCCCATAGGAGCCGTAATCGCAAACGAAAAAGTTTCTTCCTGTATTGGTCCCGGCGATCATGCGGCGACTTTTGGAGGAAATCCTCTTGCGACAAAAGCCGCAGTTGCAACATTAAAAACAATGTTGGGAGATAATCTGATTGATAACGCCGGCAAGATGGGAGATTATTTTAAGGACAAATTAAACAGTTTAAAAAGTAAATATCCGTTCATAAAAGAAGTAAGAGGTAAAGGGCTAATGTTAGGGATGGAAATTGCCCCTATTACTGACGGAGCAAAAGGTATATTATTAAAATGCATGCAGAAGGGTTTGCTCATAGGAACAGCAGGCGAAAATGTATTAAGATTTGTTCCTCCTCTTATCGTGCAGGAAAAAGAAATCGATGAAGGAATGGCAATTTTAGAAGAAGTGCTGGATAATGTATAGAAAATGACAAAAAAGCAAAGCAAGCTTTGCAACTACGACTTAATGAAAAAATGTAGTGGCCGAGCTTGCTCGGCAAAACTGGTTGAGCGTTAATCATGAATAAAAATTTACTTTCTATTAAAGATATAAATAAACAAGACATTAATCTTCTTTTTCAAATGGCTTCGGAATTAAAAACCAGAAGAAAAAGAGGGGAAAAGATTATCCATTTATTGGATGGGAAAAGCCTGGGGCTCCTGTTTGAGAAACCATCCACAAGAACAAGAATATCTTTGGAAATAGCCATAAGAGAACTTGGCGGAAGTTCACTTTTTTTACAATCAGAACAACTCCAGTTAAAAAGAGGCGAAACCCTAGCCGATGCGGCGAAAATTTTCTCGCTTTATCTTGACGCTCTGGCGGTAAGAACATATAACCACAATAATCTAATTGAATTAGCCACAAACACTTCAATTCCCGTTATTAATGCTTTATCCGATTTTTCCCATCCGTGTCAGGTTTTATCAGATATGTTTACTATAAAAGAGGAAATCGGTAAATTGGAAGATGTGGGGTTAACATATATAGGAGCCGGGAATAATGTTTGTAATTCATTGATATACGGCTCGGCAAAAACAGGTATTAACTTGACCATTTCTTCTCCCAAAGGATATGAGCCAAGCTCAGGAATTTTGGAAGACGCGCAAAAAATA
This sequence comes from bacterium, assembly GCA_023135785.1. Lineage (NCBI taxonomy): Bacteria > bacterium. Next base: position 14,465 of record JAGLSL010000020.1, on the reverse strand, counting down.
AATCCGAAATGCAAAATCAAACTATTAAGTAATCCTATAGAGGCGGTCAAAAACGCGGATGTAATTTATACGGATGTGTGGGTTTCCATGGGCGAAGAAGAACAGAAAAAAGCAAGATTAAGCGCTTTCAAAGATTTCCAGATAAACGAAAAACTTGTCAAGGCAGCCAAAAAGCACGTTTTTGTTATGCATTGTTTGCCCGCTCATAGAGGTGAAGAGATAACTTCAGAAGTGCTGGATGGCACACACTCTATTGTATGGGAACAGGCGGAAAACAAATTACACGCGCAAAAAGCGTTGTTAGTTTTGCTTTTGGGAAAATAATGGCACAAAAGTTTAAGATTTTATTTATAACCTTCTTTCTTTTATTTTTACTGCAACAAGCAAATATCTGCGCGCTTACGGCAGAAAACGTAGAATTACTGACTTCCGAAAAATATTGTAAAACAATTAATTCGCTATTTAATTCTGCAACCAAATCTATCTTTGTTGCGATGTATTCTTTTAAATATTATTCCCAATATCCAAAATCCCCTTCCAATATCTTTGTAAATGCTTTGATAGAAGCAAAGAAAAGGGGGGTAGATGTAACCGTTTTGCTTGATATTTCCCGAGATGAGAAGAGCACAAAGGAAAATCAGAAGACCGGCAAAATCCTTTCGAAAAAAGGAGTAAAAGTTTATTACGATAGCGTTGAAACGCTGACTCACACAAAAACAATAGTGATAGATTCAAGGTATACGATAATAGGAAGTCATAATTGGACATATTCCGGATTATCAAAAAATAACGAACTTTCAGTACTTATAAATTCGGATGAATTGGCAAAAGAGACTGAGAGATATATAATAGGGATAATTAGTACTAAAAAATAAAAAGAAATACATAGATATATGTAGAAATATGGTGGAAATACGTGGTAGATAAATAACGTGTTTCAATTTATTCCCATGTATTTCTATGTATATCTCTATTATATTTTCACATAAGGAGAAATAAATGAAAATAGTACTTGCTTATTCTGGTGGGTTAGATACTTCTGTTGCATTAAAATGGCTTAAAGATAAATATAAAGCAAAAGTCATAACATATACCGCTACTGTTGGAGATGAAATTAATAAGAGTGAAATAGAAAAAAAAGCGAAAAGCACAGGAGCATTTAAGGTATATGTTGAAGATTTAAAAAAAGAATTCGCAAATGAATTTATAGTACCCACACTGAAAGCAGGCGCTTTATATGAAGGAAAATATCCTCTTGCCACAGCGCTTTCAAGACCTCTAATCGCGAATAGATTGGTAGAAATAGCTAGAAAAGAAAAGGCGGATGCCGTAGCTCACGGTTGCACCGGAAAAGGCAACGACCAGGTAAGATTTGAGTTGACAATCTTTTCTTTTGCCCCAAGTTTAAAAATCATAGCTCCCTTGAGAGAATGGGAACTTAAATCAAGGGAAGAAGAAATAGAATATGCGAAAAAACATAATATCCCCGTTTCAACCACGAAAAAAAGTCCCTACAGCATAGATAAAAACATCTGGGGCACTTCTATAGAATGCGGTGTTCTGGAAGACCCCGACCAAGAACCACCGGAAAATGCATGGGATAAAACAAATCCGATAGATAAGACTCCCGCCAAGCCTCAATATATAAAAATATACTTTGAAAACGGTATCCCAAAGAAGCTCGACGGCAATAAATATGAATTATCTGCGCTTATTATAGAACTTAATAGTATAGGTGCAAAACACGGCATAGGAAGAATTGATATGGTAGAAGACAGACTCGTTGGGATAAAAAGCAGAGAACTATATGAAGCGCCTGCTGCAGTTATTCTCCATAAAGCTTTAGGAGAAATAGAAAACCTAACTCTTGACAGAGAAACCACACATTTTAAGAAAATTATTTCCAGCAAATATGCCCAGTTGGTCTATTATGGCCTATGGTATTCCGATTTAAAAGAAGCGCTTGACTCATTTTTAGAAAAAATACACGAGAATACAACCGGCGAAGTTACATTAAAATTACACAAAGCCAACTGTATTGTAGTAGGAAGAAATTCACCAAATTCGCTTTACAATACGAAAATGGCGACATATTCTCCGGAAGATATTTTTAATCACCAATCCGCTAAAGGATTCATAGAACTTTTCGGGCTTCCGCAAAAGATACAAGCTCTTAAAAGGTTAGAAAAGCAGAAAAAAAAGAAATAAAAGTATACATTCCGCTTTTAAATCCTCAGAAAAGATAAAAACTAATGACTAAAAAAGATTATTATGAAGTTTTGGAGCTAAGTCGTGACTCTTCAGGAGCCGAGATAAAAAAAACTTATAGAAAGGCGGCTCTTCAATATCATCCTGACAGAAATCCTGACAATAAGGAAGCGGAAGATAAATTCAAGGAAATATCGGAAGCATACGCTGTTTTGTCCGACCCGGAAAAAAGACAAATGTATGACCAATTCGGACATGCAGGGCTCAAAGGAGCAGGATTTGGAGGATTTAGTGATTTTTCCGACATTTTTTCTTCGGATGTCTTTACGGGTTTTCAGGATATATTCGGTTCATTTTTTGGAGGAACCTCTCATTCCAGAACTCGCAGAAGCGCAGACTTGCGATATGATTTAAGGATTTCTCTAAAAGAGGCATACACGGGAATAATCAAAGAAATTACAATATCCAAAAACGACACCTGCCCTCACTGTAAAGGCGAAGGTCACGAGCCGGGAACAAGCGTTAAAACTTGCCCCGAATGCAACGGAAAGGGCGAAACCACTTTTCAACAGGGATTTATAGGTATAATTATAAGACGCACATGTCCAAAATGCGCAGGAACCGGCACAGTAATAACAACGCCATGCAATAGCTGTCGCGGAAGAGGGAAAGTTAAAAAATCCCAAAAAATTACTGCTAATATTCCAAAAGGAGTAGATACCGGCGCTCGTCTCAAAATAAAAGGCGAAGGAGAAGGAGCGGTAAAAGGTGGTTCTTCCGGAGACCTTTATATTTTTATTCATATTGATGAAGACCCCTTCTTTCAAAGAAAAGATGATGATATAATCACAGATATCCCGATTTCTATAACAATAGCTTGTTTGGGTGGAGAAATAGAAATCCCAACTTTGGATGGGAAAACCAAAATACAAATTCCTCACGGAGTGCAAAACAGCAAAGTGTTTCGCTTGAGAGGAAAAGGCATGCCGAATCTTCACGGTCACAGGAGCGGAGATCAGTACGTTAGATTACTCATAGAAACTCCTGTCAATTTGAGCAAAGAGCAGAAAAAGCTTATGCAGGAATTTTCTAAGCTCGAAACTGACAAGAATATTCCACATAGAAAAAGGTTTTTGGATAGATTTTTTGAAAACTTTACTTAGTTTGAAAAATTAGAAAGCAGATACTGCTTTGAGTATTAAAAAAAAGGAGGGCTAAAATGCCTTGCGGTAGAAAGAGAAAAAGAAAAAAGATGTCTACTCATAAGTTAAAGAAAAGAAGAAAAAGAGATAGACATAAGACAAATAAATAAAGTTTATCCCCGCACTAAGATTTTTGGAGAAATTTCTGTGAAATTTTATAGAAATTCTTTGGAATTTTAGAGAAATTTTGTGAAATTTTGGTGCGGGGAAGCATAAGGATAAAATATGAAATCAATTAGATATGTATTGATATTTCTTGCATTTCTCATTCTCATGTTTTCCATCGGGGACATTCCCCGCGGAAATTCGATTGCAAAAGAAGAAGAAATTTATCCGCATTTGGAACTTTTAGCCAAAGTCATAGCAACTATCCAGCAAAAACACGTCAAAGAGGTTGGGATAAAAGAACTAATAGATAATTCTTTGGAAGGGATGTTAAGTTCCCTAGACCCTTATTCTCAATTCATGACGCCTGAAATAAAAAAAGAGTTTGAAGTTGAAACAAAAGGCGAACTGGAAGGCGTGGGAATGGTAATTACCATTCAAGACGCAGTACTTACCGTAATTTCTCCTATTGAAGATACTCCGGCTTTCCGCGCAGGTATAGAATCCGCAGATAAGATTGTTGATATTGACGGCGAGTCGACAAAGGGATTGTCCACATGGGAAGCAGCGCAAAAATTAAGAGGCAAACCGGGAACAAAAGTAACAATTAAAGTTTGGCGTGAAGATGAAGACGACCTGCTTACATTTGAGCTTGTAAGAGAAGTCATTCATATAAAAAGCGTCAAAGACGCAAATATAATAAAGGACAAAATCGGCTATGTTCGCATTACTTCTTTCAGGGAAGATACTATCCTCCTACTCAAAGAATCGATAGTAGGACTATTAAAAGATGGAGCAAATTCTCTGATATTGGATTTAAGAAATAATCCCGGCGGATTTCTTGAGTCATCAATTCAAGTATCGGATATGTTCCTGCCTAAAGGAAAATTAGTTGTCTATACACAAGGAAGAGACACCAAAAATGAAAGAAAATATTATTCCCGATTCAAACCACTTTTTCCTATAGACAAAAATATTGTTATATTAGTAAACGAAGGAAGCGCCAGCGCTTCTGAGATAGTGGCAGGCGCGCTTAAAGATAACAATAGAGCCGTAATTATCGGAATGCAAACTTTTGGAAAAGGTTCAGTCCAATCCATAATTGAACTTGATAAAGATTATGCGCTAAGGCTCACCACCGCGCATTATTATATCCCCAGAGGCGAATGCATAGAAGGAGAGGGAATAGCGCCTGATATAGAAGTGGAAATCTCAAAAGAAGAAAAGAAACTAATTCGGGAATTCCTTGCGGGATATGGAAAAGAAGACATCCAGAAAGATCCACAGTTGCAAAAAGCGGTTGATTATCTGGAAGGGAACATAGAACAGGCAACGGAAGCTAAAAAATAAAATTGGGAATAGAGATACATAGAAATACGGTAGATATACAATAGATATACGTGGTAGACAGGCAATATATATCAACATATTTCCAAGTATTTCGACTTATATCAAAGTTTTACTTCCATGTATTTCGATTTATATCAAATTATTATTTCTATTGCGATGGACAATAAAAAAAAATTAATATTCGGTCTTTTAGCGTTGTTAATCATAGGAACAAGCATCTGGGGAATACGAAATCATAAAAAAGTATATCCGGTCAAAGAAGCCTCATTATCCTCTTTAGTAGAAAACTCCCTGAATAAATCTTTTATCACTTTAGGCATAACAAAAGAAAATATAGTCAAGAAATATTTGGAAGAAAAATCCTTAAACGGGAAAGAAAAATGGATTCAAGTCCATGAAGAATTTGTAGTCAAAGAATCCATATCGCTAAATGAAGCTCTGAAGGTTATAGAAAAAAACACAAAACACTCAGGCGGGAAGATATTGTCCTATTGTTTCTTTGAAGACGGTAAAAAGCTACAAATATCATTAGGTAAAGAAAACATTACTACACATTCTTTAGTTATAAGCAAAGAAAATATACCCAAAATCTCTATAATAATTGATGATATGGGATATGGAAGAGAAGTAGAAAAAGAAATATTAAAACTTTCTTTTCCATTAACAATTTCAGTTCTTCCTCATCAGAAAGCTTCTCAAAAAATTGCCGAGTTAGCTCACAAATTGGGATTTGAAGTTATGTTACACCAACCTCTCCAATCCATATATACTAATCGCAACACAAGTCAGGGGCTGATTACAGAAGGGATGAATAAAGAAGAAATTAAATCTACTTTTATGCAAAACTTAAAGACAGTTCCTTATGCCGTAGGAGTCAATAATCATGAAGGTTCCAAAGGTATGGGGCAAGAGGAAATGATGTCTGAATTGTTAGATATCATAAAAAAAGAAGGAATGTTCTTTGTTAATAGCCTTACAACCTCCAATCCCAGCGCAAAAAAAATAGCACTCGCAAAAGGATTGAAATATATTCAAAGAGATACATTTCTCGACAATGAAAAAAACGAAGAATATATAGCCCAACAAATTGATGAATTGATTTCTCAAGCATTATCAAACGGACAAGCCATAGGGATAGCGCATCCCGGACGCGCAACATTAAATGCCCTTAAAAAAGGGCTCCCTAAAATAGAAGCCGAAGGAATCAAAATAGTTCCTATTTCACAACTGTTGGAGAAATAAAAACGTTAAATAAACTCACGGGGTTAGGACATAACGCTGATGATATAATTAGCTGGGTAGAAAATAACACAGCAAGCAATAACATTAATCACTAAATACCATTAACTATCAACTATTATCTAAAATGCTAATACTTGGAATAGAAACGTCCTGCGATGAAACGTCCGCTTCAATTGTAAAAGACGGAAAAACAATTATATCTAATATAATAACTTCCCAAGACGAAATTCACGCTCCTTTTGGCGGTATCGTCCCCGAACTTGCATCGCGTGAACAATTAGAAAGCATAGGTTGGGTCGTAAGAGAAGCACTTGATAAAGCAAATATCCCGCTAAACAAAATGGACGCAATAGCAGTAACTTACGGGCCCGGGCTTGCAGGTTCATTGTTAATAGGCGTCGAATTTTCAAAGGCGCTCTCATATGCTTTATCCATTCCGCTTATCGGTGTAAATCATATCCAAGCCCATCTTTACGCAAATTTTTTAGAAACTTCCGAAATAAAATTCCCATATATCGGTTTGATAATCTCCGGAGGGCACACTTCGCTTTTTTATGTTAAAGATTTTCTGACCTATTCTTTTCTGGGGCAAACAAGAGACGACGCTTGCGGAGAAGCATTTGATAAGGGAGCACAAATCTTGAAATTAGGTTATCCCGGCGGGCCTGTTATAGACAGAATAAGCAAAAAAGGCAATCCTTCCGCAATAAAATTTCCTCGCGCTAAAATGAAAAATCCTTTCGATTTTAGTTTTTCGGGACTCAAAACCTCACTTTTAAGATATGTGGAAAAAAGAGGAGAAATCACAAAAAAAGAACTTCCCGACATAGCCGCAAGCTTTCAGGAAGCAATAGCTGATACGCTTGTTAAAAAAACTATTCTTGCCGCGGAATACAAAAAAACAAATACAATAATCGTTGGCGGAGGCGTCTCAGCAAACTCAAGAATACGCTTTAAAATGCGACAGGAGGCAAATAAAAATAACTTAAAAGTCTATTTCCCGAATCAACTTAAATTATGTACGGACAACGCCGCAATGATTGCGGGTTTGGCTTATTGGATGTTTAAAAAAGGCAAAACCTCTTCTTTGACTCTGGACGCAAAACCTAATTTATTTTAGTAGAAATTAGGTTTAAATGAGAAATAAGTATAAATTCTAAAATGAAAAACATTGAAAGCTGGCTTTATCTTAATGCCATTCAAGGTCTTGGACCGATAAAAGGCAAAGCTCTTCTTGACAGGTTTGGTTCGCCGGAAAACATATTTAAAGCAACAGATCAAGAGCTTGCATCTGTTGGGGGAATCGGAGCAGACTTAATAGAAAAAATAAGAAATAAAGAGAAATGGTTAGACCTAAAACAGGAAATTTCCCTGATAGAAAAATTAGGTATTGAAATTATTACTTTTCAAGATTCGGATTATCCCCCTCTTCTTAAAAATATTTCTTCTTTCCCCCTACTCTTATATGTAAAAGGAAATTTTCAAGAGCAAGATTATAAAATGCCCATAGCCATTGTCGGAACAAGAAAATCAACTTATTACGGCAATAGCATAACATCGGAATTAGCAGGCAATTTGACTCAAGCCGGCTTCACTATAGTTAGCGGAATGGCGCGGGGAATAGATACATCAGCACATCAGAGCGCTCTAAAACAAAAAGGAAGAACTGTTGCGGTTTTAGGAAGCGGATTAAATTTTATATATCCGCGCGAAAACAAAAAACTATCCGAAGAAATAGCACAAAACGGGGTTTTGGTTTCGGAATTTCCAATGAATACTTCGCCCGATAGATTTAATTTCCCAAGAAGAAATAGAATAATATCGGGATTATCTTTAGGTGTAGTTGTCGTCGAAGCGGGCGAGAAAAGCGGGGCGATAATCACGGCAAATCTTGCATTAGAACAAGGTAGAGATGTCTTTGCCATACCCGGGAAAATTGATTCTAAATACACTCAAGGAACACATAGACTCATTCAAGACGGAGCTAAACTTGTTACTAGATGGACGGATATTACATCCGAACTCATGCCTCAAATAGATTGGCAGACACAAGAGAAAACAGAAGAAAAACCAAAAATAAAATTGGAAGAAAAAGAAAATAAAATCTATAACTTGCTTTCTTCTGAGCCAATACAGATTGAAGAGATTATCAAAGAAACTAAAATGAGTTCTTCAGAGGCACTGTCTGTGCTATTATCACTGGAACTAAAAGGAATTGTAAAACAATTGCCCGGAAAGTTTTTTGCTAAGACAAAATGATACTATTGTTCTGTCTAATTAATTTCTGGTAGCGTGTCATTCCCGTAATTTTTAAGCGGGAATCTCTATATACTGGATGCCCGATTAAAGCACTCGAGCATGACAAAACTGCTAACTCGTCTGGGCAGACGAAGTCTGATGCCCTGAAAGTTTTTCGCTAAAATCTGAAAATTTCAATTTTTCCCCAACAATTCCTCACCTATTTTGTACACATCTCCTGCGCCTACGGTTAAAACAATATCATTAGGTTGAATTGTCTTTTTCAGATAAGCAACCACTTCTTTTTTGTTTTCAAAATGCAAGGCAGGTGTCCCTAATTTTTCCAAATGCTCGCAAATAAGTCGCGAAGTTACCCCAGGTATTGGTTTTTCACTTGCGGCATAAATAGGTATAAGAATCGGGACATCGACCTTTTTTAAAGCTTTGGCAAATTCGCGGGCAAAATACTGCGTTCTTGTATATCGGTGCGGCTGAAATATGGCTATTGTTCTCTTCGGTTTCAACTCTTCAACCATTTGGATTGCGGCTTTTATTTCGGTAGGATGATGAGCATAATCATCCACAATTAAGGCACCATTGTGTCTGCCTTTTATCTGGAATCTTCGACTTACACCTTTGAATCCTGGTAATATTTCTGCTATTTCTTTGAATTTAATTCCGTTTAACAACCCGACTGCTATACAAGCAAGAGCATTTTTTACATTATGAATCCCCAATAAAGACATTTTTATTTTGCCTAAATTTTTACCTTTGAAATTAACTTCAAAACACGTTTTACCGTTATCAGTATGGATATTGGACGCATAAATCAAATTAGTCGGACATATGCCATAAGTTATAATTTGCGCCTTAATATTTTTCTTATGCGACATTAAAATATTTTTTACGACTTCGTCATCTCCTCCTGCTATAAGCAAACCACCGTTTTTTATATTATGAATATATTTCAAAAAAGCATTTTTGAGATTCTCGAAATTTTTATAATAATCCAGATGTTCTTCTTCTATATTGGTAATTATTTCAAATAGAGGAGATAACATTAAAAATGAACCGTCAGATTCATCGGCTTCGGCTATAAATAATTCGCTTTTACCGACATGCGCATTCGTGTCTAAATCTATCACCTTGCCGCCTACAATAAACGTGGGCTCAAGTCCTGCGCGTAAAAATAGAAAAGATATTAGGGAAGATGTGGTTGTTTTGCCATGACTGCCGCAAATAGCAATCCCTGCGCTACTGTTCATCAGACTTGCCAATATCTGACCTCTGGGAAAAATCTCCAATCCTTTTTGTTTAGCGAGTGCAAGTTCTTCGTTGCCACAAGAAACAGCGTTGGAATAAACTATTTCCTTCGCGTCTTTAATATTATCCTTCTTATGTCCGATATAAACTTTTATTCCTAATTCCGTAAGTCTTTTTGTATATGAACTTTCCTGCAAATCTGCCCCTTGGACCTTATATCCTTTCTTGAAAAGAATATACGCAATTCCACTCATAGAACATCCACCTATACCAATGAAGTGGATTGGACCTCTTAATTTATAATTATTAGTTGTAAAAGTAGATTTATTAGTAATTGGTAATTGGAAATTAGTAATTTGCTATCTCACCTCCTTTTGTTCTTTTAAGCTGTAGTGACCGAGCTTGCTCGGCGGATAGGAAGGCAAAGTAAACTTTGCCACTACAGATTACAGAGATTATTTTTATTCTTTTAACCATTAGAAATTGGAAATTAGTAATTGGTAATTTCTATTTTATATATTTGTATATCTCTTCGCATATTCTTTCTAAAGCATCGTTTTGCATTATTCCCTTCATTTTCTTACCCATCTGTTCAAGTTGAACGGAATCTTTTAATAATTCTTGTAAAATTTTGGGAATGCGACCGTTTTGGACGTCTGTTGTTTTTAAGAGATATGCTCCCCCCTTTTTTTGAAAGTAGAAAGCGTTATGTTCCTGATGGTTATCTTTAGCATAAGAGTAAGGCACTATCAAAGACGCAATCCCCCAGAAAGAAAGCTCACAAAGGGAAAGTGCTCCGCCTCTTGCGATTGCCAAATCCGATATCAAATAGGCGCAATCCATCGGAAATAAAAAAGGTAAAACAACAGAATGTATTTTAGAATTAATATATTTTTCCTTAACTCTTTTGCAATCCGCGTCCCCTGCAATATGAATTACCTGCCAATTTTTAAAATTTGCGATTTGAGGCAATATATTCACAACCCAAGTATTCAAAGAAAAAGCGCCTTGAGAACCGCCAAAAATAAGCAGAGTTTTCTTGTCCGTATCCAACCCGAATTTTTTATAACAGTTTTGTTTATCTAAGTCCAATTCGCATTTTACAACGGGATTTCCCACCACTAAAGTTTTCGCAGGATAAAAAGAAGAGCCAGGGAAAGCAAGGAATATCTTGTGTGAAAATTTAGCTAAAAATTTATTAGCTTTACCGGGGATTATATTTTGTTCATGTAAGAATAAAGGAACTTTCAACAAATAAGCGGATATACAAGCAGGAAAGCTTCCGAAGCTTCCCATTCCTATTACAAGTTTTGGTCTCATACGACAAAGAAAGATAAAAGATTTAACAATTGCTCTGAGTATAGTCACATAATAAATAAAAATTGTTGTAATTATGTTTTTTTGGGCATGAGGAATAGAAAGGTTAACAAATCCGAAATTTTCAGCTTTAAGTATGGTTTGAAATTTTGATTTTATAGGACCTAAAAATATGGACTCTATGCCATATTTTTCTCTTGCATGGCAGGCTATTCTCAAACCTGGGAAAAAATGCCCGCCTGTAGAGCCAACCGCTATTATTATCCTATTGCTCAAAAATTCCTCTTCATAGTTGGATAGTAGAAATTAGTAAAAATTAAACAAATATTAATTATATTTCCTTTCTACTTTATCACAACAGAATCTTTTCTAATTTGCTGTTTACCAATTGTTCAAGTAAATCATGGAATTCACCATCCGCATCTATTTTTAAGAATTCCACTCCTACATCATAGATGCACTCTAAAGAGCTTTTTACAACTCTTTCTTTTCTCCATTTTATTTTTGCTAATATGTTAAATGGCACTTTCCTCGTGGGGCTAAAAACTTCCAAAAGCACAAGAGTATTGGGAGGATAATCCTTGCTTGTTGTAAAACAGATACCTTCTACGGATATGTTCTTGGATATACTGATATTGTTTTCTTTGAATTCTTTGAACGTTATAACAGATTGCCCTTTTCTATTAAGTCCCTCTTTTTCCCCTTTCTTCCTTATACGAATGAAAAAAGGATAACCAAACCTTAAATATTTTCTTTTTTCCGAGTCCGTTATTTTCTTATTTTTCATGCCAATCTCCCTTTCTTTATTTTATAAAGACATTTATTTATAGAAAATATTACTAACGAGACTTTCCAATGTTAAGAAGAATACCGACAGATGTCAAGCTAACCACCAAAGAACTGCCTCCATATGATACAAAGGGAAGACATAAACCTTTTGTAGGAAGAATCCCCGTGCTTACTCCAATATTTATAAAAGCTTGTATGGAGATTAGCAGAATAATCCCCAATGCAAGCAAAACTGCAAAGTCATCTTTTGCTTCTCTTGCTTTTAAAACAATTCTAAAACCGAGAATAACAAAAACTACAAAGAGCAAAATTATAGTCGTTGCGCCTATAAACCCCAATTCTTCCGCTATTATGGAGAAAATAAAATCATTATATGAAGAAGGCAGAAAAAACAATTTTTGTTTTGAAGCGCCAATCCCTTTACCAAAAATTCTACCTGATCCAATAGCAATAATAGATTGTATAAGTTGAAAACCTGCGCCTTGAGGGTCCTTGTAAGGATTTAAAATAGTCATAACCCTCTCCCTTCTGTATCCAACATTAAATACAAGATAATAAGCAATCGGCAAGGAAAGGAAAAAAAGCGAAAACAGATAGACAAGACTGCCTCCTCCCACAAAGAAAAGAATAAAAGTAAGCACAGCAATGAGTACTGCTGTGCCGAAATCCGGTTGAAGTAAAAGAATCACCACAACTACCGACAGTAGAAAAAGAGGCGGGCATAATCCTTGAAAAAAACTTTTTATTTTTACTTTTTTCCTTGACAGGAAATCCGCTATATATATGACAAAGAAAAGTTTCACGATTTCAGCAGGTTGAAGAAGAAAACCACCAAAGCCTATCCATCTTTTAGCGCCGCCTGCCTGACGCCCCAAAGGGCTAATAGTCATCAATAATAGTAATATTGAAACCATTATCAATGGTTTGCTTGCAGCTTTCCATTTTTTATACGGCAAATTATAAGTAAAGATTAGTCCCATCCCACCAACAAATAGCCATAAAAGTTGTCTGTGAAAAAAATAATAACTGCTTCCAAATCTGTCCATTGCATATGCTGAAGAAGCAGAATAAACCACAATAAGCCCAATACAAGCAAGCAGAACAACCACCATAAGCAACATAAAATTTATTTTATTCATATTCCTTTTTCAATCTTGAAAAAATTTTCTTAAACTGTTTGCCTCTATCTTTATAATCCTTAAACATATCAAAAGAAGCGCAGGCTGGGGAAAAGAGAATTTTTTCGCCAGACTTGGCATTTTTTAACGCGCATTCTACTGCTTTTTCCAATGTTTCATTGATGACAACATCAACAATATTTTTAAAAACTTCTGCAATTTTTTCTTTACTTTTACCAATTGCAAAAATTGATTTCACTTTACTTTTTATAAGTGTTTCTATTTGAGAATAATCGTTGCCCTTGTCTATGCCACCCAAGATGAGAAACAAAGGCGCTTTAAGTGTAAGAAGCGCTTTTTCTAAGCATGCGACATTCGTAGATTTGGAATCGTTAATGAATTCAACGCCTTTTATTTCTCCCACTTCTTCCAATCGGTGTTCTATGTTTTGAAAACTTCTTAACCCTTTTTCTATTTCGAACTTATTCAATCCTAAAATTTTTGCGGCAACTACAGCAGCAAGACAATTCTCCAAGTTATGTTCTCCCAGTAAAGGGAAAACATCCTTTTTACAAATCACTTCTATTTCTTCGTCTTTGCAAAACATTATTTCGTCCCTATTTATATACGCCCCTTCAGGAACCTTTTTATTTAAAGAGAAATAGCAAAGATTAGAATGTATTATATCTTTCATCTTTAAAAGATATGAGTCAGAGGCATTGATAACCGTAAAATCTCCTGTTTTCTGGTTGGAAAAAATTTTAGCTTTGGAAGACAAATAATCATTCATATCTTTATGAACATTAAGATGGTCGGTAGCAATATTAAGCATTATAGAAACAAACGGTTTAAAATATAAAATGTTTTCAAGCTGGAAACTGCTTACTTCCAAAACGACTATATCTTCGCCGTAAAGTTTTTCAACAAAGGAAGAAAATGGGACTTCAAAAGGGATATCTAAATTGCCGCCTTCATATACATTGAACTTTTCCTTTAACAAATGAGAGATAAGTTTTACGGTAGTAGTTTTACCGTTTGTCCCCGTAACCGCAATAATTTTGGAAGGGCAAAACTGATAAGCAAGTTCGACTTCACTTATTACGGGTATTTTATTTTGCCTTGCCTTTTTTAAAATAGGCAGGTCAAACTTAACACCTGGTGAAACTACAATTAAGTCACAAGATAAAATAAATTCCTCTGAGTGTTTGCCGATTTCGGACTTAACCCCCTTATCTTGTAGTATTTTCAGCTTGTCTTTTGTATTTGGATTATCATTGATTTCCGATATTTTCACATTGATTTTTTGCGCAAGTAAAAGCTTACACGCAGCAAAACCGCTGACTCCCAACCCCAGAACGCAAACTTCTTTATCTTTTAAATCAATCATCTCAATTTAAGCGTGCTCAAACTCAACAACGCAAGTATTATCCCTATAATCCAAAACCGAACAATAATCTGAGATTCCTGCCATCCCAATTTTTCAAAATGATGATGTATAGGCGCCATTTTAAAAATTCTTTTACGCCAGATTTTATAGGATATAATCTGAATTACTACCGACAGTATTTCCATAACAAAAACACCGCCAATAAGAAAAAGTAATAATTCCTGTTTAGTTATTAAGGCTACTACG
>JAGLSL010000019.1 GCA_023135785.1 bacterium | reverse complement strand
CCAATATGTTATGGACTCTTACATAAAATTGAAAAAGATAATATTATCGTATATAATCCACATCCCAAAGCTTTAAATCAGAGTAATCTTGGTTCAGAACAAAATTTAAACTTTGATAAATAGCACTACATAACCTTACAAAATTATGATGAGAGATTTTTTTCGCCCTCAGGGTATAGCGGTCATAGGAGCCAGCGAGAACAAGCAGAAGTTAGGATATCAGGTTTTTGAGAAAATATTAAAAGCCGGATATGACGGAGAAGTTTATCCCGTAAACCCTAAACTTGCAGGCGAAATCCTTTTAGAAAAAAAGGTGATTTCATCAGTAAAAGACATCTCTTCTCAAGTAGATTTGGCGATTCTTATTATTCCTTCCAAGTTCATATTACAAGCAATAGAAGAATGTGGCAAAAAAGGCGTTAAAGCGATTGTGGTAATTTCGGCGGGTTTTAAAGAAACAGGAAAAGAAGGTGCTATTCTTGAGAAAAAATTAGTTGAAGAATGCAGAAAATATGGCGTGAGAATGATAGGACCTAACGTTTTGGGTATCATTGATACTTATTCGAAAGTAGATGCGTCTTTTGCCCCGGTATATCCCTCCAAAGGAAACCTTGCGTTTTTCTCTCAATCAGGAGCATTGGGATGTGCTGTTTTGGACAGAATAACCGGCAAAGATATAGGGATGTCAAAATTTATATCTTTGGGAAACAAAGCTGATATAAGCGAAATAGAAGTTCTTCAAATGCTTGCAGAAGACGAAACTTCAAAAGTTATTCTCGGATATTTGGAAAGTATCGAAAACGGTAAAAGATTTATAGAAGTTGCAAAAGAAGTGAGCAGGAAAAAACCGATAATCATGATAAAGTCCGGCAGAACCGAGTGGGGCAGTAAAGCCGCATCGTCTCACACGGGAGCGCTTGCCGGAAAAGACGAAGCGTTTGATGTTGCATTCAAGGAATGCGGAATCATAAGAGTAGATACTTTCGAAGATGCTTTTGCCATTGTTAAAGGTTTTTTGAAACAAAAACCCCCTGCTGGCAACAAGGTGCTTGTAGTCACGAACGCCGGGGGAGCAGGAATTCTTGCCACGGATATGATAGAAAAAACAACGCTAGATATGGCAAAACTTGAAGAAGCGACGAAGACAAAATTAAAAGGAGTGCTTCCATCCAGTGCTTCTGTCAATAATCCCGTAGATATTTTAGGCGATGCTCAAGATGACAGATATAACAAGGCCTTAAAAATAGCGGGGAAAGATAAAAATGTAGATGCTTTTTTGGTTCTTTTAACTCCCCAGTCGGCTACAAATACGTTGCATATTGCAAGCGTGATAGCCGAGGAATATAAAAATATAAAAAAACCGTTCCTTACATCTTTTATGGGACACGAGAAAATAAAAGACGCAGTCAAACTATTGGAAGTAAGCGGTATCCCTAATTATTCCAGCCCTGAAGAAGCTGTGAGAGTCATAGAAGCATTAAAAAACTATGGTCAATGGATAAAAAGTAAAGAAGGAAAAATTAAAAATTTTGATGTTTCTAAGAACAAAGTTTCCCAAATTATCAAAGATTTAAGAAGCCAATCTCAATATACAATAGGAGGAAATTTGGCTTTGAAAATTTTGGGACTCTATGGTATTCCCGTTATTGAAAATATCCTTATAAAGAATGAAAAAGAAATTGAAAATGCTTCTCGCAAGATAACTGCGCCTTATGTAATGAAAATAGAATCGCAGGACATTATTCATAAGTCTGACATGGGAGGAGTAAGGTTGGATATAGAAAAATCCCAACTGTTGAATAATTTCAAGGATATGATGGCTAAAGCAAAAAAAATAACTTCCAAAATATCAGGCGTATCTTTACAGCCTATGATTGAAAACGGGAAAGAAGTGCTTGTCGGAGTTTCAAAAGATGAGATATTCGGTCACATGATTAGATTCGGATTAGGAGGCAAGTATGTAGAAGTATTTAAAGATACTTCTTCCAGAATAGTGCCTGTTACGCAGAAAAAAGTTCTTGAAATGCTCAAAGAAACAAAATTTGCTTATCCTTTGCTTACAGGTGTAAGAGGGGAAAAACCTTCAGATATATCATCTGTCATAGACACGATTTTAAGACTTTCACAATTAGTTTCGGATTTTTCCGAAGAAATAATAGAAATAGAAGCCAATCCTTTTTTAGTATTTGAAAAGGGAGGCAGAGTCATAGATGCAAGATTGCGAATCGCAAGAAATTAATTAAGATTTTAACTTAAAAAGGAGTTTTAAAATGGCTGTCCCGAAAAGAAAAGTATCAAAATCAAAGCAAGGGAAAAGAAAATCCATAAAGAAGCTAAAAGCGCCTACTCTTATTGAATGTTCTCAGTGTCATCGTCTAAAACTTCCTCATCATATATGTCCCAATTGCGGCTATTATGGTAAGAGGAAAGTTATGGAAATTACTTAAATCACAGAAGGCAGATAACAGAGGACAGAAGACAGATTTTAGTGTTCAGTGATCAGTGTTGAGTGTTCAATCCCGCCTACCTTTGGTTATGGATAGGTTCTCTCATCACTGACCACTTATCACTTATTTTAGTCTGTTCTCTGACTTCTGATGTCTGTTTTCTGTTAAAAAAAGTGAGGACAAATTGAAAATAGCGGTTGATGCAATGGGAGGAGATAATGCTCCTCAAGCAGTGATAGATGGTGTTTTGGCTGCGCTTAAAGAAATTAAAGAAGAAATAGTTCTTGTCGGCGATAAAGAAATAATAAATCCTCTTCTAAAAAAGGCTCCTTTCAAAATTCCTATTTACCAAGCTTCCGAAGTTGTGGGTATGGACGAATCCCCTTCATTTGCCATAAGAAAGAAAAAAGACTCTTCCATAGTCAAGGCAATTGATTTGTTGAAAAACGGAGAAGTTGACGCAGTAGTTACCGCGGGAAACACAGGAGCTTGCGTGGCGGCGGCTACCGTATATCTTAAACTGATATCTGGGATAGAGCGTGCGGCGTTGGCTTGTCCTTTACCGACTTCTAAGGGAGTAAGTTTGCTTTTAGATGTTGGGGCAACTGTCGATGCTTCTGCAGAAAATCTTTTCCAATTTGCAATAATGGGAAGTATTTATGCGAAAAAGATTATGGAAAAAGAAAATCCGAGCATAGGACTGATTAATATCGGAGAAGAAAGTTCGAAAGGCAACCAAACAGTTAAGAAAACATACGAACTCCTTAAAGACAGCGACCTTAATTTTATTGGTAATATTGAAGGCAGAGATATTTTTTCAGGTGAAGTCGATGTAATTATATGCGACGGATTTGTTGGTAATATACTTATTAAATCCATCGAGGGTCTTACCGAAACACTCGAGGTTTTACTCAAAAAAGAGATAGATAAAAAAATATTTTCTAAATTAGGCGCATTTTTTATAAAAGATGCATATAAAACTTTTAAAAATAAGCTGGACTATGCCTCTTACGGTGGTGTGCCTTTGTTAGGGACCAGGGGTTATTGCATAAAAGCACACGGTTCATCTTCTCCCAATGCCATAAAAAATAGTATTCTTGTGGCTGAAAAAGAAGTGAAGACAGGTGTAAACAAAGAAATACAAAAATATTTTGAATCTAATCATATTGAAGAAAGGACAAAAACATAATGCCAAAGAATATAAAAATTATAGGTGTGGGTTCGTATTTGCCGGAAAAAATTCTTACCAATGTCGATATTGAAAAAATAGTTGATACAACCGATGAATGGATAACAGAAAGAACAGGAATTAAAGAAAGAAGGATTGCAAGAAAAGATCAAGCGACTTCGGATTTAGGAATAGAAGCTGCTAAAAAAGCGCTTGAGGACGCTTCCATAGACCCGAAAGAGCTGGATTTGATATTGGTCGCCACTATTACTCCCGATATGTCTTTTCCTTCTACTGCGTGTATAATCCAAGACAAGTTGGGCGCTGAAAATGCGGCGGCTTTGGATATTTCAGCTGCTTGTTCGGGATTTGTCTATGGGTTAGTTGTATGCCACTCTTTGATTTGTCAAGGACAATATAAAAAAGTTCTTTTAGTAGCTACAGAAACATTATCTAAAATTACTAATTGGGAAGATAGAGGAACTTGCGTCTTATTAGGCGATGGCGCAGGCGCAGTTGTTGTAACATCTTGTGACTGTGAAAACGAAGGATTGTTGGCTTTCTCTTTAGGAGCAATAGGTTCGGCAGGGAAATTACTTTATTTACCTGCAGGAGGTTCTCGCAATCCTGCAACACACGAGACAATAGACGAAAAAATGCATTATTTAAGAATGCAAGGCAATGAATTATTCAAGGTGGCAGTAAAATCATTAGTAGATGCTGCCAAGGATGTAATGCGGAAAGCAAAAGTGAAATCCGAAGATATAGCTTTGTTTATTCCTCATCAAGCAAATCTTAGAATAATAAACGCAACGGCAAAAAGAGTCGGTATTCCAAAGGAAAAGGTATTCATAAATGTGAATAAGTATGGCAATACTTCAGCCGCTACCATCCCTATTGCGTTGGATGAAGCTTTAAGGGCAGGAAGGATAAAAAAAGGCGACCTTATTTTACTTGACGCTTTCGGTGGAGGATTGACGTGGGGTGCTATCCTTTTAAGATGGTAGCATTTAAAAGATAGACCAAAGACAAAAGACCATAGACTAAAAACAAAACGCTAAAATTTCTAAAAGGTCTTCGGTCTGTGGTCTTTAGTCTATAGGAGGTTATATGAATCCATATATTTTTCGCGAGTATGATATAAGAGGATTGGTTGGGAAAGATTTAACCGAAGAAGTAGCAAAAAATATCGGGAAAGCTGTTGGTACCTATCTACATAAATATGGGAACAAAATAGTAGTTGGGCAAGATAACCGCAAAAGTTCTCCCTTATTGGCAAAAGCGCTTATTGAGGGCATCTTATCTACGGGTTGCGATGTAATAGATGTCGGGACGCTGCCGACTCCCGTTCTTTATTTTTCCATACATTTATATTCTCAAACCGGAGGGATAATGTTGACAGGTAGCCATAACCCGGCAGAGTATAACGGATTCAAAATTTGTAAAGGTTTGAGCTCTATTTATGGCGACGAAATACAAAAATTAAGACAAATTATTGAAGATAACAGTTTCCAGAAAGGTAGTGGCAATCTTACAAAAAAAGACCCTAAAAATGAATATGTTCAGTTCATTATAAGAAATGCAAATATTAGAACAAACTTAAAAATTATAATTGATGCAGGTAATGGAACCGCGGGCTTTATACTGCCTTCCTTAATGAAAAAATTAAACATTAACCCGTCTTATCTTTATCTGGAGCCTGACGGTAATTTCCCTAACCATTTGCCCGACCCAACTATACCTGAATATATGGAAAATTTGATAGATGAGGTTAAAAAACAGAATGCAGATCTTGGCATTGGTTATGATGGGGATGCTGACAGAATAGGAGCAGTTGATGATAAAGGCAGAATGGTTTGGGGGGACAAACTATTATGTTTATATGCAAGGGAAATACTTTCTCGACATCCTAAAGCTAAAATAATTATGGATGTAAAATGCTCACAGGCAACAGTCGAATATATTGAAAAATATGGCGGTGAAGCAATAATGTGGAAAACGGGACATTCCCTAATCAAAGAAAAAATGAAAGAAACAGGTGCTTTACTTGCAGGAGAAATGAGTGGGCACATGGTTTTTAAGGACAATTATTTGGGGTTTGACGATGCGATTCTTGCTTCTTTAAGACTTCTTGACATTCTCTCGAAAAGTGATAAAAAATTTTCTGAATTACTTGATGAAATCCCTTCATATTTTTCTACACCTGAAATAAGAGTTGATTGTCCCGAAAAAGAAAAATTTAGAATTGTTGATGAGTTAAAAGGATACTTCAAAAAAAGATACAAAACTATAGATATAGACGGTGTGAGAATTCTTTTTGAAAACGGCTGGGGTCTAATCAGGGCGTCAAATACTCAACCCATGCTGGTTTTAAGATTTGAAGCCAAAAACGAGCAAGAACTCGACAAAATAAAGAGCGAAGTAAAAAAGAAACTGGAAGAATATCAGTTTCTTACTGTTGAAATATAAATAAACAGAAGACATTCCCACCATTCCCACCTCCGAGGTGGGAATGGTGTTTATTACTGTTGAAATATGAATAATATATAAAGATACACAATGGAAATACAATAGATATAATAAAAATCAAAAAATAGATATACGGTAGATATATGTTGTTAAAGGATTGAAAACTAAAAAAATTACATACTATAAAACAAAGCAAAAAACCAAGAATAATGACAATGTATTTCAATATATTTCTTTTTATTTCTAAATTCTATTTCCCATCCACATGCAAAAAACTCTATTTGACGCAAACGCAAATTTAGCTCTTTTAGCGTCTGCAGGAACCGGAAAAACCCGCACTCTGTCTTTGCGTTTTTTGGACCTGTATCTAAAATATGAAAATATTGCATCTATATACGCACTGACATTTACAAACAAGGCATCCCGAGAGATGCAGGAGCGCATAGTCCGTTACTTAGACATATTATGCACCCGAGAAAAATTTATTGAACCTGTCCGGCAACCCCGACAATATCGGGGCGGGAATTTGGCAGATGAGGAAGAAAGAGAAATCGCGGAAACATTTGGACTCCGCTTTAAAGATATAACGAAAAAAGCTCGACGTCTAAAACATCAACTTCTTTCGAATTTTTCTGACTTCAACGTTTCCACCATACATTCGTTTTTGAATTCCATATTAAAAACAATCCCTTTTCAGGCAGATGTTTTGCCGGATTTTAGAATAATAGAAACAGCTGAAGAGAATATCTTAATCGACAAAGTTATAGACGAATTCTTAAATAATGCCATAGATAAATCGGGCTACAAGACGTTGATAAACGAAGTCTTAGGCAAGAAACATCGCGATACAAAAAATACCATAAAAAACATGTTTTTATCACTGCTTCCCCGCATGCTTGAAATAAGAGAAATACTTGAAAATTTCAAAGAAGAAAAACCCTCTATTGATATTGTCTGTTTACAACAAGATTGTTTCAAAATCATCAAGCTTTTAAAAAACGGCGACTGTGGCAACAATAAAAATTTAGAAAAAAAAATAGAAACGATAGAGCGTCTTCTCAAATGCAGGGCAAAGGAAGATTTGATAGAGGAAATAATGGATCTGTTTAATAAAAATTACTTTAAAAAATTAAAAGAAAACCCTCGAATAGGTCCGGAATTAAAAAGCATAGCCTTATCAATACACTGTCAGGCGAAAGAATTTGCACTTTTGAATAATCGCAAACTTCTCTTTGATAATCTTAAACTTTTTTTTGCCATCCACAATAGATTCCAAGATGCGAAAAAAGATGTAAATGTAGTTACTTTCAGCGATCTTGAAAATTATGCGTTAAAAGCTTTGTCGAACAGTCAAACAAAAGAGTATCTATACTTTAAATCTTCAAGCCAGATAGAGCATCTTTTGATAGACGAGTTTCAAGACACCTCAATAATTCAATGGGAAATATTGGAACCGATTGTGGAAGAAATCATAGCCGGACAAAATCATAGTTTTTTTTATGTGGGCGATCCCAATCAATCTATGTATCGCTTTAGAGGCGGAGAAAGCCGACTATTTGACCATATAAAAAATAAATTTCCCGGCAAAATACAATCCGAATGTCTTAGCGAAAACTATCGAAGTAAAGAAGAAATAGTAAGTTTCATTAACAGCGTGTTTTCTTCTGTTCCTGGACATCAGCCTATGAAATCCATGCAAATCCCTAACCGAGATTGCTGCAAAGCGGGCAGGAGTTCAGGGCAAGAACAAGGTGGCTGGGTTGTTGTGGAAAACATTGGCGAATATGGGCAAAAAGAAGGCGCTGAAGCTTCTGGATTAAAAGTAATAAAAGCAATAAAAATCTTAAAAAAGAGAGGTTATAATTATAACGATATTGCTTTATTAGTACGCAGAAACCAAACAGGCATTAAGCTTTCTAAAATTTTAGAAGAGGTCGGAATACCCACGAAAAGCGAATCCAAATCGTCTCTTATTTATCAGGAAGGAATTTACGACGTTATAAATCTTCTAAGATGGCTAACTAATCCTTGCGAGGATTTTTATCTTTCTTTGGCATTGCTTTCACCGCTATTTTGCATTGAAGAAAAAAGAATAGAAACATTGAGAACAAAAAAAGGCTATGGACTTTTTGAAACTTTGAAAAACAAATATCCCGATTGGCAAGCAACTAAGAAACTGCAAAAAATATTGGAAATTTGCGACTTTGTCAGCCCCTATGAATTAATTTCCTTTATATATTCGGAGTTGAATGTCATGGGACATTATAAACATAGCGGCGCTTTTTCTGCATTATTGGAACTTGCCTATAAATTCGAAAACGAGAAAGGAAATTCTCTGTCATCGTTCATTGAATATCTGCAACAGTATAGACAAACATTAGAATTTTCAGGAAGCGAAATTAACGGGGTGCAAATTCTTACCTGCCATAAAGCCAAAGGATTGGAATTTCCTGTTGTATTGCTTCCGGAAACCGTATGGAATATGGAAGGGATAGAAAACGACCAATTCGTATTTGAATACGGCAAAACAAGCGCTGAATTTACATTAAACAATATCTACTACAGAAAAGATATTCTGCTTAAATTTTTCCAAAAAGAGATCTTTCAGGACGAGAAAAAACGTGTCTATGACGATGAATTAAACAATCTTTATGTGGCCATGACCCGAGCCAAAGAAGGATTGTGGATAATAGGCTACGACAACAATCGCTTATCGAAACCCATTAGAGATAAATCTCTGAACGGGCCACGAACATGGTTTGATTTTATAACCAAGTCTGCAAAAATAAGTATGGAAAACAATATTTATAAAGTTGGACACATACAAGATTGCGAAAAATCTACGAAAAAGAAAAGAAAATCTTTCGTAAAAATCGAGAAATTTGCTTTTTATCCAAAGCAAAAAAAATTTATCATTCCCATAAAGGAAAAAGCAATTATATCGGACGAACAAAGAAATATTTTAAAATGGGGGGAAATCTGTCATTATGCTCTTTCAAAGATAGGGAAAGTAAACGAAAGAAATCTTGAAGAAACTATTCGTCTCGCGATAGACAATACAAAGAAAATGTATTCGCGCAGTCAGGAAGAACAAAAAGAAATTGCCGAAAAATTGGAGCCCGTATTAAAAGATATTTTAACGGATAAAGATTTAGAGTTCATTTTTAATTTAGACGATAAAGTAAAGGTTAAAATTGAAACACCTATTTATTTTAAAAAAACCAAAGTCGGGATTTTGAAAAGAACAGACCGGCTACTTATAAGAGACGATTTGATAGAAGTCATAGATTATAAAACAGGCAAGCCCGCTATCAAAAACTCGGCGGACAAGCCTGTATATAACAATTCAAGCAGAAATGAGCAATATCTTAAACAGATGCGGGATTATAAACTCGGTGTTTCGAAAATCTATCCCGACAAAAAAATTAAATGTTATCTTATCTGGTTGGACAATCCAAAGGGCAAAAGAATAGGCGAAGCAATGTGATTTAATCTCTTAAGATAGACAGGGGGCAAATCTTGATATTTAACAAATAACATATTATCAGGTCTTGCAATACAAAATATTAGATATAGATTCCTGCTTACGCAGGAATGACATTAAAGGAGAATAATATCATTGGATTCCTGTCCTCCAGAGGCGGGTAAATTTGCACAGGAATGACAAAAGGGGAGTTTACCCCTGCGAAAGCAGGGGCGGGAAGGACAAAAGAACAGAAATAAGAATGACAAGGTTAAATTTTATTAATTAAAATTTTCCTGTTATAATTGCATCACAATTAAATATAGTATTTTCTTTCGGAGTGAGGAACACCGTGAAAATCGGTGACAGTCCCGCTACTGTAAGAGGTCCGACGCTAAGTCGGACTCCGATTTAAACATCGGAGAGGACGAAAGCTCTTGAGTAAGCCACTCTGACCTGATTTTACAGGTCGGGGGAAGGCAAGAGTGATTAGGCTTGTCCCGTTAGAGGTAGGGAATGCTTGCATTTCCGTTTATCTCTAATGGGAAGAGATTCCTTAAGTCAGGATATTCGCCGGAAGAAAAAAATTGCAGACTTTCTTCGTGGAAAGAAGGTGTGATTTTTGTTGTATAAAAATCTATAAAACCTTCTCAAACTAAGTTAAGTCTTTGAAATAAGTCATAAACGAGAAGGTTATGATGAATTTAAGGATAGATAAATTCCGGATTCCAGATTTACAATATTTTAAAACTAATAATCAATTCTTAATCTCCGATGGAGTCCGACACTGCGTGTCGTCTCATACGGAGTCGTCGAACCGTAATCCCTGCCCGCCAAGATTTGGCAGGTGGGCGCAATCTCCGAAGGAGTCCGATACTCGGTCTCTTCGGAGTCATCGGACCGCAATCCGAAATGGATTCTTTAGTAGTTTGTTTTTCCGCAATCCCAAATCCGAAGTCCGCAATGGATTCACCCTTATTGAACTTCTGGTTGTTGTCGCTATTATCGGCATACTCGCGGCAATGCTTCTTCCCGCTTTAAATAATGCAAGAGAAAAAGCAAGAGGAGCTGTTTGTAAGAGTAATTTAAGACAATTATATATGTCTTTTATGTTGTATGCTCAGGACAATGATAACTATTTCCCGCCATCGTATTATAATGCACCTGACTGGTCATGGATGAATAGCTGGGATTTTTATACAGTTTGGGGAGATCCATCTGCCACCAGGGGAGGGATAATATCATTATATTGCCCCAACGGTGAAGTATGGCAGTGTCCTTCTTTTAAAGTTTCCGGTGCAGAGAGACCCTATACCGGATATGCTTACAACTCGTCCTACATTGGGATCGCTCCTTTTGAGGGAGTATCGCTGGGAAGGATGAGTGCAAAAATTAACCGGGTTCTCAAACCCTCGGAAACAGTTCTCGTTTGTGACAGCGCTTATTTCAATACCGTTGCTGGAATTGTTGACGGTAATAATTTTCTTCGGTCACCCAACGATCCCAACAATTATGTTGGGCCAAATGTTCACTTCAGACACAGCGGATTTGCAAATGTGAATTTTTGTGATGGTCATGTAGAAGCAATAGGGAAAAAATATAATGTAAGCGTCAATGACCCGTCTTTGGGAGACTTATCTTCAGATGATAGTTTATATGATTTGGAATAGTATTATTGTTAATTGTTGTTAAAAACTATTTAAGATTGTAAAATGAGTTCTATGAACAAATTACGGAAACTTCTAAAAAAGAAAAAAGTTCTGGTTGCCGACGGAGCGTGGGGAACCGAGTTAATAAAGAAAGGGCTTGCGGTTGGGGATGTCCCCGAAGTATGGAATCTGGAAAACCCCTTTTTTGTCAAGGAGATTGCAAAAAGTTATAGGGACGCAGGCGCCGATATTATCCTCACTAATACATTTGGAGCGAACAGATTAAAATTAAAGAGAACCGATTTTAAAGGTGATGTTAAGGAAATAAATAAAATAGGAGTCGAATTGTCAAAAGAAGAAGCAAAATCAGCTTTAGTTTTTGCTTCTATCGGCCCGACAGGGGAACTTTTAAAGCCTTTGGGGAATTTTAACGAAGCCGATTTTATAGAAGTTTTTTCCGAGCAGGTCAAAGGGCTTGTGGAAGGTAAAGCTGACGGAGTAATAATTGAAACAATGAGCGACGTAGGTGAGGCTTTATGCGCTCTTGAAGCAGTAAAAAAGAATTCATCGTTGCCTGTCGGTGTAAGTTTTAGTTTCAATAAAGGGCACAAAGGATTTGCAACAATGATGGGGTTATCTATTGAGCAGGCGGTTAAGGCTGTTTTAGAAAAAAGTCCCGATATCATAGGCGCAAATTGCGGTTCGGTTACTATCGAAGATATGATAGATATTGCAGGAACAATGAAGAAATTTACATCTTTACCATTATGGATAAAAGCTAATGCTGGTCTTCCGTTGATAAAGGATAAAAAAACTGTTTATCCGCAAACTCCCGAAGAAATAACTTCTTTTATTCCTGACCTGATAGGAGCAGGCGCAAAAATTATCGGGGGTTGTTGTGGGACCACGCCCGAACATATAAAAAAAATCAGAGAAAAAGTAGACCAGTATTTTGTCCGCGCACCAGTCCCGACGTAACACCAGGACGGTGCGAGATTTCGCCTTGCAAAAGGTCGAAGCCTCAGCTTAAAAGCCGAGGGATACTTCACAAACAGCAGGAGGAAATAGTATGTTCACAGTAATTGGCGAAAGAATTAACATGACCAGAAAAAGAATAAAAGAAGAAGTCTGGAAAAGGAACGAGGAATTTATCGTTTCGGAAGTGACCAAACAGGAAAAAGCGGGAGCTACTCATATCGATATTAATGCCGGGGGCGATCCTAATAAAGAAGTCGAAGACATGATTTGGTTGACTAATATCGTATCCAAAGCTACGAAGTTACCTTTAGTATTTGATTCCACAAATGAGAAAGCAATTGAAGAGGGGCTTAAGCTTTGCAATAGAGAAGGAACTATAATTAATTCTATTACAGCAGAAGAGAAAAGAATTGAGAAAATTTTGCCTCTGGTTAAAAAGTATGGGACAGCTGTTGTGGCATTGACGATGGATGATAAGGGTATGCCTTCAGATTCTGACAGGAGAATAGAAATTACGAGAGGAATAATAAAACTGTTAAAAACCGAAGGGATTTTGCAGGACAGAATATATATTGACCCATTGATTAGGCCTGTATCCACGGAACCGAAGCAGGCGCAGTTTATTCTCCAAGCGGTAAGGATAATCAAACAAGAATTTTCGTCTGTTCATATTTGTGTCGGTCTTTCCAATATATCTTTTGGATTGCCTCAAAGGAATAATTTAAACAAAGTTTTTCTTGCCATGTTGATTGAAGCCGGTTGCGATGGCGCAATTATCGACCCGACAGAGGCGGATATGATGAATACACTTCTCTCTGCGCGCGCAGTCGCGGGTTTAGATGAATATTGCATGGAATATATTACGGCTTATAGAGAAGGCAGATTGGGATAACACTCCAACAATGACCAATTATCAATTATCAATTATCAATATCCAGCCTAAAAAATGTAGATTAAAAATTTTACAAGCATATAGTTTCAGAGCCATAGTCTTTTATTTATATTTTATAGCTTGTATCTTGGTTCTTAGTTCTCCTCTCTTTGCTCAAGATTCAAGTCCGAAAAAAATAATCTCTTTAGGACCTGCGATTACAAGGCAACTTTCACTTTTGGATGTAGAAGATAAAATCATAGGGGTTACAATATATTGCGATATTGATGGCAAAGAAACAATCGGAACCATTATGGAAGCCAATTTAGAAAGAATATTGCTGCTTAAGCCCGATGTCGTTCTTGCCACAAGTCTGACTAATATCAAAACGATACAAAGATTGAAAAATCTGAATATAAATGTGGCGGTTTTTGGTGAGGTTAAAAATTTCAATCAGCTTTGCGAACAATTTTTAAAATTGGCGCAACTTGTAGGCAAAGAAAAAATTGGCAGAGCAATTATTTCTAAGGCAGAAGAAAAATTATCAAATCTTTCACAGAAAAATAAAAATTTATCTAAACAAAAAGTAGTCGTCCAAATAGGAGCAAATCCGCTTTGGATAGCTACGAAAGATTCTATGATAAACGATTTTGTTTTATTGGCGGGTGGGATTAATGTAGGCCCTATAGGGGAAAACGGGCTTGTCAGCAGAGAATATATAGTTAAACAAAACCCGGATGTAATTATTATTATAGATATGGGAATCTTGGCAGAAGAGGAAAAAGGGACTTGGTCAAAATTCGACACTATAAACGCGGTTATACAAAACAGAATCCATATATTTGCCGCTTACGATATTTGCAGTCCCACACCGTTAAGTTTTGTCGGGACTTTAGAAGAGTTATTTGAACTTTTTTGCCCGGGAATAGGATATTAATATGCCAGGATCTAATGGGATTTCCCAAAATAAGAAGAGAAAATTAGTTCGTTGGGCGAGTTGGATATTTATTATGCTAATTTTCGTTTTAGTCATAGGCTTTCTTTCTTTGTGCATTGGCTCCGGAGGGTTTTATTTTAAAGAAATAATATCCGGCATTTCTACAAAAGGCACGCCTGAATTTAGCATTCTTTTTGATATTCGCCTGCCCAGAATAATTCTTGCTTTTGTTGTTGGAGGGGCATTATCTTTGGCAGGTGTAATCCTACAGGGGATTTTCAGAAATCCTTTGGTTGAACCATATACTCTTGGAATTTCCGGCGGAGCGGCTTTAGGCGTAACCTTAAATATTGTTTTTGGCATAGCAAGTATTTTTGGGACGATGTCTATGCCCATATCAGGTTTTTTAGGAGCTATTGTTGTAATTATCTTATTGTATTCCCTAAGTATAAACAGAAGCATACTTAAAATGCACGAACTTCTTTTGTGTGGGGTAATGATAAGTTTTGTGTGCTCTTCAATCCTTATGCTTTTAATGGCTATTTCCAAAACCGAAAATTTGCACGGCATTATATTTTGGATGATGGGTTCTTTGGAACAACCAAACATAAATTTAATATGGATGAGCGTTTTTGTATCCATCTTAGGCTTAATTGCGTCTTATTTTTTCTGTTTTGATCTTAACGCTTTACTTTTGGGAGAAGAAGAAGCAACTCATTTGGGAATAAATGTGGGAAAAACAAAAAGAGTCCTTTTTATCATAGCTTCTGTACTTACGGGGGTTAGCGTGTCTGTCGTGGGAATAATCGGATTTGTGGGGCTTTTAGTTCCGCATTTTGTAAGGATGTTTGTCGGCAATGATTATCGTATTCTTAATATTTCTGCTTTTATTATAGGCGGAGGGTTTCTTATATTTTGTGATACTTTAGCAAGAATTGTTATTGTTCCGTTAGAATTGCCTGTAGGAGTGATTACGGGAATATTGGGTGGAATTTTGTTTATTTATGCAATTCTAAAGAAAAGATTGATTTTTGGATAGGCAATAAAATGTTAGAAATAAAAAATATTTTTTGTGGTTATCCTGCGGGATTTACTCTTAAAAATGTCAGTTTTAAGTTAGAGAAAAAAGAATTTTTAGGCATTGTAGGTCCTAACGGTTCCGGAAAAACCACTCTTCTTAAAACAATCACACGACTTCTTAAACCTAAAAAAGGCGAAGTTATTATTGACGGGGTAAATATAGAAAAAATGAAATTCAAAGAGATTGCTAAAAAGATTGCCGTTGTTCCGCAGATTTTTAATATGGAATTTGACATAAGCGTGGAAGAATTTATTTTCTTGGGCAGAATCCCCCTTAAAAGCACTTTTCAGTTTTTGGAAAATAAAAACGATGAAGAAGTGGTTAAAAACGCAATGGAGTTAACAGAAACCGTTAAATTGAAAGAAAGATTGGTCAATAGTCTTAGTGGCGGCGAGATTCAACGCGTTGCGATAGCACGCGCTTTAGTTCAAGAGCCGCAACTTCTTTTGTTAGACGAGCCGACTTCACATTTGGATATAGGACATCAAATTAGAATTTTGGATTTATTGAGAAAATTAAATAAAGAGAATTTGTTGACAATTGTGGCTATTTTTCATGACCTTAACCTTGCAAGCGAATACTGCAACAGATTATTACTTATGAAGGAAGGCAAAACTTATTGCATCGGTAAGCCCGAAGAAGTGTTAACTTATCAAACTTTGGAGGAAGTCTACAACACGCCGGTTATAGTTCAAAAAAGCATTGTGTCCGGAAAACCCTATATATTAGTTGTCCCTCATCCCGAAGAATATAAGCAATCAATTTAAGCGGAGAGAATAATTCCCCCATTTTGTTGAGTCCTTAAGCCTTATTTTATCTATATGTTGTATTAAATATTCGCAAATCTTTTTTTTGGTTTACACAAAAAAACATGAGCACTTGACAGATTGAAGAGTTCTTCTATAATTGTGGTGTGGAGTGGGGAAAAGTGGGGGATAATGCTAAACAACTTTATGGGGAATATCGGCACGCTCTTGACGAGAAAAGTCGTCTTTTTATTCCTGCAAGACTTAGAAAAGCTTTTAAGAAAGGGGAAAAGCTTGTTCTATCAAGAGGGCTGGATGGATGTCTTTTTCTTTTTCCTCAGGACGAATGGAGGAAATTAGAAGACAAAACCAAAACCTTGCCCATTACCGCCCGGGATGCTCGCACATTTACACGCCACCTGTTTTCTGGTGCTTCCTTGTGTACTATTGATACGCAAGGAAGAATTCCTTTCCCTTCTCCGCTAAGAGAATATGCAGAAATCCTCAAAGAAGTAGTTATAATCGGAGTTTCCAATAGAATAGAAATATGGGCAAAGCAAAAGTGGGAGAATTATTTCAAAAATACAGAAAATAAAGTCGAAGATATTACCGAAAAATTGGAAGAATTCCGAATTTGAATTAGAGATGGATGCCTGGTTGTAGTTTTAGGTTATTTAAACAATGGACGAATTATTATTCAAAACCGAAAAGCAAGAACCGGGAGCTAAAGAAGTTGTTCATATCCCTGTCCTGCTTAAAGAAATTTTACAATATTTACAGTTGAAAGAGGGCGGAATTTATGTGGATTGCACAGTAGGCGAAGGTGGACATTCCGAAGAAATTTTAAAAAATATCGGCGAAAAAGGTTTCCTTGTGGGGTTGGATAAAGACGCTAAATCGCTGGATATAGCAAAAAAAAGACTTGCAAAAATAAGCAAAAATTTTACATTGATAAATGATGATTTTTTAAACCTTCCTTCCCATCTTAAGATGCTCACACTTAATAAAGTAGACGGTATCTTATTTGATTTTGGGATTTCTTCGTTTCAGCTCGAAAATTTTTCAAGAGGATTTTCCTTCAAGAACAACGGGCCTTTGGACATGAGATTTGATTCATCGTCTTTACTAATTTGCGAAGAGTTGATAAACCAAGCCAACTATGAAGAACTTTATCAAATCTTAAAAGATTTTGGAGAAGAAAGGCGGGCATCGTTGATAGCCCGAAGGATAATTCAAAAACGTAAAGAAAAAAGAATAAAAACCACTTTCGAATTGGCAGAAATAGCTAGCAAAGCTCTTGGCAAGGGTAAAGGAAAAATAGACCCTGCTACAAGAACATTTCAGGCATTTAGAATAGCTGTGAATAAAGAATTAGAGTCCATAGAAAAAATATTGCCTCAAATCCCTGATTTATTGGCGGATGGAGGCATAGCTTGTGCAATTTCTTATCACTCTCTAGAGGACAGACTGGTTAAAAGAGCTTTTAAGGCAGCGAAAGAAATGGGAACGATGAAAATTATTACAAAAAAACCGATTAGACCTTTATATGAGGAAATAATCAAAAATTCCCGCTCGCGTTCTGCGAAATTACGCGTAGCAGAAAAAATAAAATTTGTTAGAAAGCCTATAAAAGAGATGGAATTTATGCCGTATGAATTATCAAATTAAAGTAAAAAATGAGAAAAATAACAAAAGGAAAAACAAATCTTAAGGCAAATAGTAAAACTTTTCTTACGATTTTCTTTGTTTTGGCAATTGCCTTGTTTATTGTTCACTTGCGTGTTCTTGTAAACAATCTACAATATGAAATTACAGGAAAGAGTAAAACTAGTAAAAAATTATTGAAAGATAGGGAAATTCTAAAAAAAGAATTGGAATTTTTAAAATCGCCTTCAAGGATAGAAAAAAAGGCTCTGCGTAACGGCATGAATTTCCCTAAAGATTGGCAAATTAGAACAATTGATGTTCAAATCCAATTAGATTCTTAAGGAAATTTATTTCTAACGGGGTTAGAAATAAAAACTTTTACAGACGAAGAAAAATGATCGTAAAAAGAAAGCTTTACCTTGTTGTTGTTGTTGTCATGTGTACGCTTTTTTTACTTGTTTTAAGGCTAGTGGCTTTACAGATAGTTAACGGAGATAATTTTGTTAGGGATGCGGAGAATTTACACAATACCACTATCAAAACGCAAGCCGCTAGAGGAAGGATTTTTGATAGAAACGGCAATCCTTTGGCTTTAAATGTTCCCTCTTATGAAATTTTTTGGAGAAGAACTTCCAATGTAATTAATAAAGAAAAATTAAAATATCTTTTCACCCTTTCAGGTCAAGATTGGTCAAACATAGAGAAAAGAATTGATGGCGGAGCAAATTTTATATATTTTAATCGCTCCGGGGATGAAGATTTTTTGAACTTGGTCAAGGAAAATTTAACAAGAGGAATAGAGTGGAAAGAGAATAAGAATAGAATTTATCCTTGTGGTGAATTGGCTGCAAATATCGTGGGGTTTGTTGGCTCTGACCACGGATTGGAAGGCATTGAAAGAGACTATGAATATTATCTCAAAGGAAAATCCGGATTTAAATTGGCACAAAGAGATGCGAAAGGAAATATCCTTTATACATTGGGTGGGAAAGTGGCTGTTCTTGAGCCGGGTTATGACATCTATCTTACGATAGATAGAGTTCTCCAACATACTGTAGAAAGAGAACTTGCCCAAATCCAACAAAAATTTGATCCTACATCAATCGTTGCCATTATTTTGGAGCCGAAAACCGGCAAGATTCTATCATTGGCGAATTATCCTTCTTATGATCCGAATAGATTCTCGGAATTTCCTACGTCTTCTTTCAGAAATAGAGCCATAGCCGACTTTTATGAACCGGGCTCCACATTTAAGATAATCACGGCTTCTGCTGCATTGGAGGAGAAAATAATCGATCCCAAAGACAGGATATTTTGTGAGAATGGTAGATATCAAGTTGCCGGACATACTATTCGTGATGTGCATCCTTACGGGTGGCTGACTTTTAGGGAAGCTTTGTTATATTCTTCGAATATAGCTTTCACGAAAATCGGGCAGAAAATGGGAGAAAAAGAATTATACAAGTATCTAAAGAAATTTGGTTTTGGAGAAAAAACGGGAATAGATTTAGAAGGGGAAGTGAATGGATTGTTGCGGGATGTAAATAAATGGTCAAAACTGTCTATAGGTGCAATTCCTTATGGGCAAGAGATAGGTGTTACGCCTTTACAGATAGCTTCTGCGGTAGCTGTTGTAGCTAACGGAGGGGTGCTTGTAAAACCGTTTATAGTGAATGAAATTGCAAACGAAAATAGAGTGATTATTAAGAAAAAATTTCCGACTGTAAAAAGGAGGGTAATTTCTAATGATTCCGCAAAGCTTTTAACAAGTTTGCTTGTTGATGTTGTAGAAACCGGAACCGGCAAAGCGGCGATTGTTAATGGATACAGCGTAGCAGGGAAAACAGGAACTTCCCAAAAATATATTCCCGGGGAGGGATATTCCACGACAAAATATGTATCTTCTTTTATTGGATATGCTCCTGCCAATGATCCTCAAGTATTGATTTTAGTAGTGGTAGACGAACCAAAAGGCGCTTATTACGGCGGACAAGTGGCTGCTCCCTCATTTAAAAATATAATGGAGAAAACTTTAAGGTATTTGGAAATTCCGCCAGACAAAATTAGTTCAGAAATGGCAGGTTTGCAATCAATTGTAAAAAGATAATAATTTCAAGAATTTGTCGAGAGTTTTATTTGTTACTTCTAACTAACACCAAAGAATAAATTTATGCAACTTAAACAACTTCTAAAAGATATATCCGTAGAAAAAATAATAGGTGATAAAGATATCAGTATTAAAGGAATATCCTCTCATTCGGCGGAAGTAAAACAAGGATATATGTTTGTGGCTTTAAGGGGAAAATCTCGCGACGGTCATGATTTTGTGTCGGAAGTAACAAAAAAAGGCGCTGTTGCAGTTGTAATAGATAAGAACTTCAAACTGCCTCTTAACCTGCCCGCCAAATCTTGGCAGGCGGGCGGCATAACTTATATTTATGTTCAAGATACACAGGAAGCTCTTGCTAAAATTGCCGATAATTACTATGGTAATCCCACAAACCATATGAAAATTATAGGAATTACGGGAACTAACGGAAAAACTACTGTTTCCTATCTGATTGATAATATTCTCAAATCGCATGGTTTGGTTACGGGAAGAATAGGGACTATTGATTATTGTTGGGGGGGGAGAGTGATACCGTCTTCTCATACAACTCCTCCACCTATTTTTTTGAATGAAATCTTCAATAAAATGAGGACAGATAAAGTAAAAACCGTAGTGATGGAAGTATCTTCTCATTCTCTTGTGCAGAAGAGAGTAGATACGGTCCAATTTGATTCCTGTATTTTTACCAATATCCAAAGAGACCATCTTGATTACCATTCCACGGTTTCAGATTATATTTCATCAAAGAGAAGACTAATAGATTTACTTTACTCAAGTAGCAAGCAAAATAAATTTTTAATTATAAACGGCGATGATGAAGTTTTAAAAAGTTTTCCTATTTCAAATTTGCCGTGTATTTTTTACGGTTTTAATAAAACAAACAATGTTTACGCCTCAGAGATAGAATTTAATTGGAATCGCACAACATTTAATCTAAATTCACCTTGGCATAAAGGCAAAGTAGAAGTTCCATTGGTCGGTAATTTTAATCTTTATAATGTTCTTGCAGCAATATCTTTTGCCGGCATGGATGGTTTGAATATAACTACGGTTATTGAAAGTCTTAAAAATATCAAACAAGTAACAGGACGTTTCCAAGTATTTAAAAAGGACGCAATAACGACAATTGTGGATTATGCTCATACTCCGGATGCGTTAGAGAAAGTAATTGAAACAGCCAGAAAGCTTACGAATGGAAAATTAATAACGATATTTGGATGTGGCGGAAACAGAGACAAAGGCAAAAGACCTATTATGGGAGAAATTTCATCGAAAAAATCGGATTATACTATCATAACTTCCGATAATCCTCGCTCTGAAGACCCCTTAGAGATAATCAAAGACATAAAAAAAGGAGTTTCAGGTAGTAACTGGTGTGTAGAAGCTGATAGAGCAAAAGCTATTGAACAAGGAATTAATATGTTAAACAAAGGCGATGTTTTACTCGTCGCCGGAAAAGGACATGAGAGTTGTCA
Organism: bacterium; assembly: GCA_023135785.1. NCBI lineage: Bacteria > bacterium. The sequence continues at coordinate 2,613 of JAGLSL010000019.1, read as the reverse complement.
GATCTTAAAAGACACTGTTATCCCTTTTAGCGATATAGAGATTGTGAAGAGGCATTTAATTTCTAATGATAGTAAACCCCGTTAGAGATAGGAAACGATTCTAATTAATCACATGAATCTCAAAATTTCTGAAATTCTTAAAGTAACAGGGGGAAGAATATTTCTGACAGGATGCAAGCAGGATATTCTTGAGAGCAATATTATAGGCATATCAACTGACTCGAGAAAATTGAAGAAAGGAGAAATGTTTATCGCTCTTAGGGGCGATAGATTTGATGGAAATAATTTTGTTTTTGAAGCTATGAAGAAAGGCGCAATTGGAGTAATAATATCAAAGACCAAAGACCGAAGACCAAAGACCAAAGACCACTCGTCACTCACTACTCATCACTTCATAATTCAAGTGCCGGATACTCTTAAAATTCTGGGGGATATTGCAAAATACTACAGAAGCAAATTTAATACCCCATTGGTTGCAATAACAGGTAGTTGCGGTAAGACAACTACAAAAGAAATGACATCTGCATTTCTTTCTACAAAATTTAAGGTTTTAAGAACAAAGAAGAACTATAATAACCTTATAGGGTTGCCCCTTACTTTATTTAATATTAACGATAAACATGATGTGGCGGTGGTTGAAATGGGAATGTCGCATGCGGGGGAAATTAAAAGATTGGCAGAAATAGCCCGACCGAATATTGCGGTTATAACAAATATTGGTAAAGCGCATAGAGGATTTTTTAATTCATTGGAAGATATTGCAAGAGCCAAATCCGAAATTTTCAAAATATCTCCGCAACCAAAAATTTCCATATTAAATCGGGACGATCAGTTCTTCTCTTATTTCGCTTCTAAAACAAAAGGGGAAATAATTACTTTTGGGATAAATAAAAAAAGCGATTTTCGCGCGGAAAAAATAACTTTTGATTCTTTTGGAAGAGCATCTTTTATTCTGAACGGTAAGGTAAAAATAAAAACGTCTTTTCCTGGTAGAGGGAATATATACAATATCCTTACATCGCTTGCTATTGCGTTTTCAATGGGGGTAGAAATAAAACAATCTGTTTCTACCTTGCCAAAAATCCAATTGCTGTCAGGCAGAACAAATTTTTATAAAGTAAATGGAGTGCATGTTCTGGATGACACTTATAATGCAAATCCTTTGTCTTTTATTAATTTACTTGAGATCATTGAGAAGGTTAGAATTAAAGGAAAAAAAATTCTTGTGTTAGGAGATATGTTGGAATTGGGAAAAAATGCGCAAAAAGAACATATTAAAGTGGGAAAATTGATTTCTGATTCTTCTATTGATATTCTAATTGCTGTTGGGACAGAAACCCAACTTACAGCTGAAAATATCTCGGCAAATAAAAAAGCATGGCATTTTCATGACAAACATGAGGCAGAGAAAAAACTTAAAAGTTTATTAAGCAAAGGAGATTTACTGGCAGTAAAAGGGTCGCGTTCCATGGGAATGGAGAAATTTTGCCGATTTTAAAAATTAAGAGATATTTGAAAATACAACAGTGGATATATAGCGGAAATACATAGGTATATATAGAAATATGGTAGAAATACATGGATATACAGTTGATATACATAGAAATAAAGTGGATGTTCATGGAAATACAGTAGAAATACAATAGAAATACGTAGTATGCAGACAATTTATTTCCATCGTATTCCTATGATATTTCAATGTATTTCATTTATATTTATATAGTGGAGGGATTAAATTGTTTCTTAAATTTTTAGATACACTTGTAAATTTATTTTCGGGTTTTAATGTAGTCCAGTATATTACTTTTAGGAGCGCTTTTTCAGCAGTTACAGCTTTTTTGCTTGCGGTGTTCTTAACACCCGTTTTAATTAGAAAATTAAAAAGCAAGAATATTGTGGATATGAACGCGCGGGAATACTGCTCTACTCTCAACGCTTTACATAAAGATAAACATGGCACGCCGACTATGGGCGGAATTATCATTGTTTTATCTTTTCTGGTTTCTATTTTGTTCTGGGGGGATTTGCAAAATCCTTATATCTGGCTTGTCATTATTTCAATGTTGGTAATGGGGGCATTGGGATTTGTTGACGATATTTTGAAAATAAAAAACAAAAGCAGTAAAGCTCTATCTATAAGAAGCAAACTAATAGTTCAAATTTTACTCGGACTTGCGGTTGGGACATATCTTTATATTTATCCCACCCATCCTGTTTACGGAACTTACTTACAGTTTCCATTTTTCAAAAATTTAATCTTTGATATGGGAATATATTATATCCCGTTTGCTGTATGTATAATTTTAGCAACATCAAATGCGGTGAATGTAACAGACGGCTTGGATGGATTGGCGGTAGGTTCTCTTATGATATGTATAGGCGCATATGCAGTTATATCGTATTTGACAGGACATATCGAGTTTGCCAATTATTTACAGATTCTCCCGATTGCAGGAAGCGGAGAATTGGCAGTTTGTTCTACTGCTTTGGTTGGCGCTTCTCTGGCATTTTTATGGTTTAACACAAAACCTGCCCAAATTTTTATGGGTGATGTCGGGTCATTACCGTTGGGTACGGCTATCGGCGTAGTAGCCTTAATAACTAAACAGGAAT
>JAGLSL010000018.1 GCA_023135785.1 bacterium | reverse complement strand
ATCAGCGGTAAAGGCGGCACAGGCAAAACGGTAGTAACCGCTTCATTTGCAGTTCTTGCCAAAAATAAGGTAATGGTTGATGCGGATGTGGATGCGGCTAATCTTTATCTTTTGCTTGACCCTAAAATTAAAAGCGAAACTTCCCGAACCAAAAGATTTCCTTTGATACGGGACTAATCTAGCACTGAACTTTGTTCTGGTGCTGGGCAGCACCGTCCGCCATTATAATAATGGCGAGACTGGTGCGTGGGTAAAATAAAAATTATGCATGAAGAAAATATATCTGATTCCTCCGCTGAAAATAACAAGCATTCTACTTTTAAAGATAAAACTTTCAATAGGGCTTATCCTGCAAATACTATAGAAATTGCCCAAGATTTAAAACATTTCGGACGGATGACCGACCCTACGAGCAATGCTTGCATTAAAGGCCCATGTGGGGATGAAATCGAGTTTTATCTTGTTATTAGCGGAGGAATTATAGAAGATGTGAAATTTTATACCGATGGATGTATTGCTACAAAAGTCTGCGGTTCTATGACATCTCGATTGGCATTCGGGAAATCTATCAAAGATGCTCTACGTATTTCTCCCCAACAAGTAATAGAATCTTTAAAAGGTTTCCCTGAAGACCATTGTCACTGTTCTATCTTGGCCGTCAGCACCCTGTATAGAGCTATAGCAGATTATTTACTGAAAAAATAGGAAATTTATAGGGGTATGCAATGGAAATAAATTTAACACAATTAAAACCCGGTAAATTGGCAATAGTAAAAACAATACAAGGCGGATTTGGGTTTACCAACAAAATACATTGTATTGGTATAAGACCGGGCAAGAAAATTAAAAAAGTAAGCTCTCATTTTTGGGGAGGTCCTCAAACCGTAGAAGTGGACAATATGCAGGTAGCTATAGGTTTTGGAATGGCTAAAAGAATTTTTGTTGAGGTGAAGGAAGAATGCTAAGCAAGATTTTATTGATGGGTAATCCCAATGTCGGCAAAAGCGCCATATTTTCACGTCTTACAGGCGCAAAAGTAATAATTTCCAATTATCCCGGCACTACAATAGAGTTTACCCAGGGGCAGATGAAAATAGGTAGCCAACAGTCAATGATAATAGATGTTCCCGGCACTTATTCGTTAGAACCTACCTGTAACGCGGAAGAAGTTGCTGTCCGTATGTTAAACAATGATTGTGTAATTATAAATATTATTGATGCTACAAATTTGGAAAGAAATCTGTATTTGACACTGCAGTTATTGGGAAAGGGTATTCCTATGATTGTAGCTTTGAATATGTGGGATGACACAAAACATCAGGGAATCCACATTGATGTAAAAAAACTGGAGAAAAAATTAGGTGTTCCTGTAATTCCAACATGCGGATTAACAGGCGAGGGCATAAATGAATTAGTTAAGCAGTTACCCAAAGCGAAAGTTGCAAAAAAACAATCGCTTTCCAAAAATAAAATATGGGAAGAAATAGGTCTTATTGTTATAGAATCGCAAAAATTATTTCACCATCATCATACTCTATTAGAAAGACTGGAAGATTTAAGCATTAAGCCCTTGACCGGATTGCCTCTTGCGGCAGGTGTTATTTTTTGTGCCTTTTGGCTGGTTCGTTTTATAGGGGAGAATCTCATCGCCTATATATTTAATCCTCTTTTTTATAAATTATGGTTACCTTTGATTGTAAAATTAAGTAATTTTTTAGGCGCAGGCACGTTTTTACATAATATCCTAATAGGTACTTTTATTGAAGGCAAAATAGATTTTGGACAATCCTTCGGACTTTTAACTACGGGACTTTTTGTGCCGATTGCGATGGTTTTACCTTATATATTAAGTTTTTATTTGATATTAGGATTTTTGGAAGATTTTGGTTATTTGCCCCGTCTTGCTGTTTTAGTAGATAATTTCATGCATCATTTAGGTCTTCACGGATACGCAATAGTGCCTTTTATTTTAGGGTTGGGTTGTAATGTTCCCGGAGCATTGGCTATTAGGATTTTGGAAGGAAGGCGTGAAAAATTTATAGCAGCTACTTTAATGGCAATTGCTATTCCCTGTATGGCGCAGATTGCGATGATTATAGGCTTGTTAGGTCCCAGGGGAGGAAAGTATGTAGCTTTTGTATTTCTAATTCTTTTTGCTCTCTTAATCCTAAAGGGATTGATTTTAAACAAAGGCTTAAAAGGCACTAGTCCTGAGCTTCTTCTTGAAATTCCGCCTTATAGAATACCCCAGACATTGGCGGTAATTAAAAAACTTTGGATGCGTTTAGCCGCATTTTTAAAAGAAGCATTGCCTTTAGTGCTATTAGGCGTGTTTTTGGTTAACATGCTTCATTGCTTAGGGATAATGGATTTTATTGCTAAAGTATTTGCGCCTGTTTTTACAACTTTACTTGGACTTCCCAAAGAAGCAATTTCCTCTTTAATAGTCGGTTTCTTGAGGAAAGATGTAGCCATCGGTATGCTTGGACCTCTTAATTTAACCACTAAACAATTGATTATCGGTTCAACGATTTTAACTATCTATTTCCCTTGTATTGCCACTTTTGTTGTCCTAATCCGCGAACTGGGCATAAAAGACATGTTCAAAGCTACTATCATTATGATTACAGTCGCGTTATTGGTAGGCACAACACTTAATTTATTTTTATAAAAGTGGTAAAGTAACTGCAGTTCCCAAAAAAATCTGTCATTGCGACCCTGAACCCAACGTGGTTCAGGGGTGGCAATCTTTTCTATTTGGATTGTCTGCTCGCTTCGCAAGCAGGCGGGCTTCGCCTTCGGCTTGCAATGACAATAAGGATGTTTTAAAAATGAGCAAAATATATTTCCCCCAATATAAAAAAGGAAAGGAAGGGCTTGTCCTTGAAAACGGTCTTTCAATTCTGGATTATATTAAGAAAACCGGCATAGAAATTAATGCCGAGTGTGGCGGTAAAGGTAAATGCGGTAAGTGTAGAGTAAGAATAGAAAAAGGAAAAGAGAACTTAAATGAATTAGCAAAGTCCGAAAAATCCTTCTCCCTATCTTCCGATGAAAGATTAGCTTGTCAGGCAAAAGTGACAAAAGATGTAGGCAATATAACTGTTTTTATAAAAGAACCCGGCAAGTACCAAATATTAAAAGAAGGTACAGCTCTGAACCAGAATAAGTTCGGTTCAGGGTTAAAATTAAATCCTTCCACTATACTAAAAGATAATAGGGTAGTATACGATGGTGAAACGCTTGATGATTATAAAGGGAAAATTTATGGGCTTGGGGTAGATGTTGGTACTACCACTTTAGTGTTTGAGATAGTTAATCTCCAGACAGGTGAAATCGTCAAAACCATAGCAAAGACAAATCCGCAGATTATTTACGGTGGAGATGTCGTATCAAGAATTGAACACGCAATAGTAGGGGAGAGGAGGCTCGCCTATCGTACGGAAGAAGAAATAAAAATAAAAATACAACAATTACAAAAATGTGTGATAGACGGAATAAATGAATCCTTAAAAGAATTGGATATTGCGCAATATATTTACGAAGCGATAATAGTAGGCAATTCCACAATGAGAAATATTTTCTTTGGTCTTGATATATTTTCTCTGGGCTTAAGACCTTATGAACCTGTTCATAAAGAACCGATTGTAAGAACTGCAGAAGAACTGGGGCTTAATATATTCCCAAAGGCAAAAGTTTATGGCGCCTCTTTAATTGGCGGACACGCAGGTGCGGATGCTTTGGCGGATATTATTGCTTCTGAAATTTATAATAGCGTTCAACCCAGTATGCTCATTGATATTGGCACAAACGGCGAAGTGATACTCGGAAATTCAAAACGATTAATCAGCGCGACTCTTGCCGCAGGTGGCGCATATGAAGGCGCAAATGTTACTTCAGGAACAGGTGCTATTGAAGGGGCAATAAAGAATATAAAAATTGAAAATGGCAAAGCTATATATCAGACGATAGGGGAGAAGGAGCCGGTTGGGATATGCGGTTCAGGACTTATTGATTTATTAGCCGAACTATTAAAATGCGGGATTATGAGCAAGGATGCAAAGATTAAGGGGGATTTCCTTGTAACAGACTTGCCGCGCCAGTTTTTCCTGCCCGCCAAATGTTCAGTGGCGGGAGTGGCGGGTAAAATAAAACTAACCCAATCGGATATCTATCAACTCGTTAATGCAAAAGCCAGCTTGAAAACAGACCAGCTTATTCTCTTAAAACATTACGGTATAGATGTTAAAGATTTGGATAAGATTTATCTTTCAGGAGGATTCGGAAATTATATAAATGTTAAAAACGCTATAAAGATTGGTCTTTTGCCTGATGCAGAAGAAAAAGTAGTAAAGATAGGTAACGGCGCTTTAGCAGGCGCAAGAGAAATGCTTCTTTCTAAGAAGATAAGAAAAACCGCAGAGGAAATAGCCAAAAAGATTAAACACATTAAACCCAACGAACTGGAAAAAGATTTTAATTATTTAATAGCGGATAACATGTACTTCGAAGATTGAACTTTACCAAGTTCAATCTTCGTCCCGCACCCTACGTGGTGCGGGGTGATACAATTGATTCAGTGGCAAAACTAGGGGGGATTATTGTATAAGTTCAATCTTCGTCCCGCACCTAACGTGGTACATGGCAGGGATTACACAGATTAAAGATTAGTCGTATTTAATTAGGGAGTAGCAAGTAGAGAGGAATTAACCTTTTTTGTTTTTTTGTCTCAACACTTTTTCTATCCTATCGCTTGTCCAATTTCCAAATACCACAGGTTTCCAATCTGCTCCTATTTTGGAAGCTATATCTGCGAGAAATCCTGTTCCACTACCAACCATTCCACCAATGGTTGCGCCACCAACTCCAGAAACAGACCCCCCTATGATAGAACCTATTGCTCCTCCACCAAGTATGCCAAATAAATTAATGGCTTTTCGACTACACTTAATAAACCCCGATTCTTTTGCTACTTCATGATGGTAGGCTATAATTGCATCTTGATCTCTGTCAGATTCAGTTTGCAACCAATCTCTAAATCTACGCGCTTTCCCCCGAATTTTAATGATTTCATTTAAAGAAATTTGACCTTCATTAACTAGATGTCTTATATCGGGAAAATCTACCTTCTCTTTTAGCGTTTCAATTGTTTTCCCATGCTTTATACTAGTATATGTGCTTTCGTAAAGTTTATCACCAACAAGAATACTCATAGGTTGTCCTAGGAACATATCACAATTTAATTTTGCAGCTGCTAGTAACAACCTATTTGACCTTACTCCTCCCATTAAGGGAACTCCTTCATGGAAATTCAGGTTTTTTCCCGCTAATTTTGTAATAGGAGCAAAGTGTATGTTCCAGACAATGTGATATTTAGTTCCATCTGTTGATGGAATTATCGTTGCTTTTATTACGGGTGGTTTTCCTAATTTGCGGAAATTATACAATTCGTCAATAAAAGCTTGCAGAAATAACTCGTGCCGTGAAGCATTACCATTATCAATTCGAGCGTTTTTAATTGCTGTCCCAAAAGCATCTGCTTTTACTTCAATGACATTACCACGAATGGCTTTGTAAAGTTGGATTTTGTGCCTAGTTTTTTTGAAGCATGCCTCAACTTCCTTACTATATAGGTATCTTTGTTCAAAAGTATTAGGTTGGACTTGAATAGGATCTTGTATATTCCATTCACTGAAAACCCCATTCTTATTAACTACGGTTGTAAGGAATGCAAAATCATATAATTTAACAACACCATCTTTTATTAGACCTAAGAATTCTTGGTAACTGTTGTCTTCTATAAGCCATTGGATTAGTTCAGCGAATTGGGATGGGTTTGCTACGTTGAGAAGAATTTGATCGTAATAAATTAATGATTCAGCAAACAAACCGATATCAATATTTTTCCCTATATATCGCAAATTTGGCGAATTAAAACACCACGTTTCAATAGGGACTAATGCTGTCTTGTGATTAGACATAGAATAATCCTTCTTCCTCTCAGAATCTACCACTTTTACCCAAAGGTTTCAATGAAATACTTTTAAATCTTGGGGTGTCCCCCTTGCTCGTTGGGAAACAGATTATTTTGATGTTAAATGTAGAACTATCGAGGTATCTTTACTTCACTCTGTTACAATTCTTTTTATTCTGTCTATTCTAAATGTTCTATCCTCTTTAGCGAGATGGCAAAAAGCCCTAATGTAAATCCCATCATAATGATGTGGCTCAATTTTCCTGACTGTAGAACGTGATGAACGTGAAGTGTATTCTATAGTAATAATACTGTGATTTTCAATAGCCTGTTTAATATGTCCCTCGATATCTTTTAATTTACTCTTTTCCTCTTCTCTACTTTTAATTTTTACTGGAGGAATTTCATCTAAAGCATTATCTTTTTTAGCTTTTAATATCTTTTCTTTTCCAAAACTTTCTTCTTCGTCAGTATTAAAAGTAAATCTTTCGTTTATCTCTAATATTTTATTGGATTTTTTATAGTTGTTGATGCTTTCCCATATATATCTATTAGTATCTTCAGTAACTCTATCAAACCCCAGTAACTTAGCTGTTTGATCTATCAAATTATCTTTTGGCATGCTATATTCTTTTTTCAATACAATTAAGGTAGCTTCTCCAATTTCTTCGGGGGCAATCAATCGAATTTTTCTTGCAATCTCTTTGGAATCTCTCTTTCTAACACGGGGTTTAATCATATTTATAGACCAATAAAATTCTCCTTTTTTCTTTATCATTTTATTAGATACAGAATAATCTTCGGTTGATTGTAAGATTTGCCTGATTCTATTGCCTATGCTGCAAATGTCCCAACACTGTATAACTCTCTTCCATGCTTCATTTCTATGGATAGGTCCTTCATATTTAACTATTATCTGTAATACGGAAGCAATTCCTGGGTAATCTGCCGAATAGAAATTACTTGGGTAAGATACAAACTTAAAGGGATGGGGTGCTAATTGATAACTTTTAACTTCTGATTGCTTATTGACACGTTTAGCATCTTTATATTTAATTACATATTCTGAGTCGAATTCAATTTTTTTTTTAGAAAATTCGCCTTTCTTGGCTTTTTCTATAGCATAAAGTAATTTTTCAAATTCTTTACGGGAGTTTTTAAACCAATCTGTAGACCATATTCTATATATATTCCAATTTAAACTTTCTAAAACTTCTTGCCTTAATCTATCTCTATCACGTGCTGTTAAAGATGAATGGTAGCATGCGCCATCGCATTCTATACCTAAAATATATTTGCCTGGCGAATCGTCATCTATCACTGCTAAATCTATTCTATAGCCGGAACATCCAACCTGTTTCCTCACTTTAAAACCTTTAGCTATTAACAAATCATAAACGGATTCTTCAAAGGGAGATTCTGAAAGTCCTTCGGAATAAACATCTTGTAGTAGAAAAGTTTTGCCTTTTTCGGCAAAGTCTAAATAGGATTTAAAGAAACGCACACCTTCTTTATCTGTCTTTGATAAATCAAAATCATCTCCACGGATAGAGCTAAAAATATTAAGGCGTTGTCTGGCACGAGTTACTAAAACATTTAAGCGTCTCGCTCCTCCAATCTTGTTTATTGGCCCAAAATTCATCGGTAATCGTCCATTTTGATCTTTTCCGTATCCTACGCTAATAAATATTACATCTCTTTCATCCCCTTGAATTGTTTCTAAATTCTTTATAAAAAAATGTTCCGGTCTATCTTTTGCAAAAAAGACTTCTAAACTATTATCTTCTCGAAGCATTCCTTCAATCGCGTCTTCAATTGCATATTTTTGTCTTATACTGAATGTTCCAACACCTAAGCTAAGTGCAGGATTTTCTTTGAAATGTTTAAAAACAGCGTTTGCTACAACAATTGCTTCCTCAATATTTGTTCCTTTCCCGCCTCTATCATAAAACGTATCAGGCTTGTAATGAAACTTTATTCCTAAATTAGGGCATTCTTCTTCTGCACATGGAAAGGTAAAGAGGCGATTGTTATAAAAATTTTTATTAGAAAAAGCAATCAGAGATTCATGTTTACTTCGATAATGCCATAGCAATGGTGCCTTTTGAATACCACTAACAGCACATTCATCGAGAATACTATCTAAGTCCTCAGGTGCTGTTTCTTCTACTGAACTGTCATCTTCGTCTTCTGGCGTAAGCACCTCGGATTGGAAGAAACTTGTGGGTGGCAACTGTTTACTATCTCCTGCTACTATAATTTGGTTACCACGCAGAATTGAGCCAATACTATCCTCTGGCGGTATTTGACTAGCTTCATCGAAAATTACTAGATCAAACCTCACTAATTCTGGGTTAATGAACTGTGCTACTGTTAGGGGACTCATCATTAAACATGGTTTTAAACTAGTTATAATATTAGGTGCTAATGTAAAAAGTTTTCTAAGTGGCATGTGAGCTCTATTCTTTCTTCCTTCTCTTCTTAAAATTCCTAATTCAGAAGCTTTGGAAGGTGTGTAATTACTATCGTATTTACCTGAAAGAGCATGTTGAAGTCTTACTTTAGCTAATTTTATCTGTTTCTTATCAAGCTCACCAAATTTTTGAATTAGTTTTTCATGATCTTCACCATAAAATTTCCTCAATGATTTTCTTTCTGAGAAAACCGCATCAAGCCAACACCTTAGAAATTGACACTCAAAAGCGTTAACCACTATTTCAAGTGGAATCTTTGAGGATATAACTTTATCGACAAAGTCTCCCAACTCCTCTTTTTGGCATTCCTGCAGTGTGTCTTGATATCTGACCCAATCATCCAAAGAATCTATATTGTCTTTCATTCTTTTAATTTTTGACGTTAGATCTGATAGGTTGCATTCAGTGTGATTCATATCGAAAAGTAAAAAATTATCAAATTTTACTATTTCCAATAAGTTACTTATGTCTTCTTTTAGTTTGCCTAACAATTTCAGTAAAGCATATATAGTAGGTTCATAACTTTCAATATTGATTTTCTCCTCTTGTCTAATCCTTTTCTGATTTTTTAACTTATCAAAAGCCAATTCTACTTGTTTCCCATGTTGGGCATTACTTATATGTTTTTTCAATAAACTATGGTTTTTCCAAAAAGAAATTGTTAATCGTAGAAAAGGATTTTTAATATAGCGATAATATTTATTAAGAAGAAGATTGATATCTATTAGGGTTTCTATCTTAGTAATTGTAATAGGATTATTGAAAAAGAGACATTTCTTAAGTTTTTCTAAATGATTTTGCATAGTAGAATAATTCTCAACAATCAACTCCATCAACTTCTTCAAGTTTGTTTTATCTTGATAATAAATAGCTGTTAGTTGTGAACCATACCACGGATGATCTACTGGAGTATGAATTTTTGATAGATTGTGAGCTAAATTACCCAATAAATCACAACACTTATTGTATTTATGTTTACTCCATTCTTGTATGTCTTTGAATATCAAAGACATATCTTCCATGTCCGAATGTTTGTTTATTATCCCAAATGCTTGATAGGGGGTCATTTCTAATTTACCATAAGGGGTATGAATGGCTTTTACATAATCATTTAGTTCTTTTTTGATTCCTTCTATATTGGATATTTCATCATCATGGGAGTGGTCTGGTTTCTTTGGTGTTTCTAAAACTCTTACCAATTCTTTAATAATTTTGTTTTTATTTGCTTTTCTACTGTGCAATTCTAAGCAAAAATCACCAATGCCATTATTGTCTAGACGTTTTTTTACGACTTCTAAAGCTGCCATTTTTTGGCTAACAAATAAAACCTTTTTGTTCTCAGCTAAAAATTCAGATATTATATTTGCAATAGTTTGTGATTTCCCAGTGCCAGGTGGTCCTTCGACAACAAGATTTTTCCCTCTCTTAGCAGCTAATATTACTTGCTGTTGACTTGAATCTGCATCCAAGATTTGGAATGTATTATGGGGAGTCAACACTCCGTCTAAATCTTTTTCTTCCTCAAGTAACCCAAGTGAGACATTTTTATCTGAAAATTGTTCACATATCTTTCGTATAAAAGGGTTATTTAATAGAATATTAAAGTATTTTTCTGTATCCTTATACATTATGAATTTTGAAAATGAGAACAGACTTAAATATATATCATTGGTAACACGCCATCGCTTGTAATTTTTAACAGTTTCCCTAACCCATGCAAGTATTTGTTGAGGATCTACTTCTTCATTAAAATATTCATCTGTCTCTAGTTTTATGCCAAAATCGTTTTTTAACTTTTGTATTAAAGCAGGATTAAATATAATAGGGTCATCAGCATATTTTAGTTTAAAAGAGCCTTTTACAGATTGACGTGTTAATTCGACGGGGACTAAAATGATTGGTGCTTTTAACTGAACATTAGAGTTGTCTGACTCATACCATTCTAAATAGCCTAAAGCCAAGAACAAGGCATTGTAGCCCTGTTCTTCCATAACAGATGTGGTTTTTGAATATATTCTAAATAAATTACGCCTCAGGTCTTCCTTTGACAAGTTTGTTTGTAGATATTTATCAATATATTTTTCCTCTAAATCGGAACCCTCATAAGCCTGAAATTCTTGAGATGATGTATTGGTTTCCTGTTTATCTTCTATCTTCTCCTCTTTATCTTCTTCCGAAGGAATGTGCAAAAAGGTCATAGAGGTATTGTTTGTCACTATAAGCTTATAAATTTCCGTCGGAATTTCATCTATAATACGAATAGTTGTAACTTTGGTTGGTCGAAAGTTTAGAAGTCTATTTCTTTTGGATAAGTCAATTAACTTTCGCTTCCAGCGGTTTATACGTTCTTCGACAATATTCACTTTTTACCTTCTTTTGTGTTTTTTACACTTGGTCAAAAGCATTACCATGTTCAAGTGAAATTTATTATATCCCTCACCCGAATCAAGAGCAACTATGGGGGGGTAGGATTTTGTTTTAAGCTTATCACTTATAACTGTTCCCCCCCCCTTTTTTTCTCTTATAATCAAACGGAACAAAAAGAAATAATACTAATAGTAACACTAAACAACCAATGACTGAAAACTTTGATAACCTGTATAACAATCTCCATTCGGGATTACCTTTTTT
>JAGLSL010000017.1 GCA_023135785.1 bacterium | reverse complement strand
ATCCATTGTATATCTACTGTATTTCAAATTTGTGTTAAAAATTTATTTTTCAAAAACATTAATAAAGAAGCCCGTAGGAACTTTTGGATAAAAATATGTGGCTTTACCGGGCATCCTTTCTTGCCGATTTGCTACGAGTTTTACTTCTTCCACCTTTGTAGAATTTAGGAGAAATGCTATCTGATAAGTGCCGTTTTTAACCAAGTCTATAGCTTTATATCTATCAACTTCATAGGCAAGACGCGAAGTATCTTGAAGTTCTTTTTCTTCATATCCCAAGATGTGGGAAAATATTAAAGAATGTAATACTGACACGTCTAAATGCTTCCACGCAGGAGAATGATACTGCATTTTACCTAATAGTTTCTTTTCATTTTTGGATACGAAGAGCAATGTTTTGATTGCGCCGTTATCGTTATGTACTACGCCGAAAGCGTGTCGACTATGCCCTTCTTCTCGGATAAGTTTAAAGCTTTTATCTATATCATTTAGGGGAAGTTCTTTTATAAAGAAAAAGTCACAAGCTTTATTGTTAAGTTTTTTCCAATCATCCAGGCTAAAATCTTTTAATAGTCGATGGGCAGGAAAAATCTTTAAACTATCATCCTTTATAGGAGAAATATAGGCCAAAATCCATCTATTGTAATCCTTCTTATTTTCTTTCCAAAATTTCAGAGCTGTTTCATATCTATGGTGCCCGTCTGCGATGTATAATGTTTTTTGCTTTATTATTTCCTTAATTTTATCATTGGCTTGAGGATTGGAAACTCTCCATAGGGTATGTTTTTTGCCCAAAGGATGAGGGAATCCTTTGAGAATATATTTAGAGTTTTTTCTTTCCAACGGAACAAAATCGGCAAAAGTAGACTCTTCTTTGTTTTGTTCAAGCGATTTCATTACTTCATTGTTTTCATCCGAATAGATTAAAAATATTGGCGAAAGGTTGGTGCGTGTGGCGTTTAAAAGCTTGAATCTATCTTCTTTTGGAGAAGAAAGTGTATTTTCATGCGGCAGAATTTTCCCGTCCGCGAAATCCTCAAGTCGTACAAGAGCAAAAAATCCTTTTCTTAATGAATTTTCATTATTAGCAAGAAAACGCTGGTGATACAGGTAGAAAGAAGATTTATCTCCTTTCATAAAAATCCCATCTCTTAACCATTTATTTAGCATAGAAGCAGAGTGTTGGTATTTATCCTGATTTGTGGTTTCTTTTGGAAGAATGAGGTTGATAATATTATGCTTTCTTGCATAATATTCCTCTCTTTCCTCAATAGGAATAACATCGTACGGAGGCGCAATCACTTGCGAAAGACTTTTTATCTTATTTGGATTATAAAAATATCCGTTAAAAGGTTTTATTTCAGCCATTTTTTAAAGTGATAAATCTGAAAAGGTTATGTTTTCTCAATTTTCGTTTTTCCGTTCATATAAGGACGCAGGACTTCAGGGATAAGGATTGAGCCGTCCTCCTGCTGGTAGTTTTCTAATATTGCGATAACTGTTCTTGCCAAGGCCACGCCTGAGCCGTTTAATGTATGTAAATATATCGGCTTTCCGCCGCCTTTGGGTTTATATTTTGCGTTTATTCTCTGCGCCTGAAAATCTGCGCAGTTGGAGCACGAAGATACTTCCAAATATCTGTCCAGTCCGCCTGCCCAAAGTTCGATATCATAACATTTTGCCGCGGCAAACCCCATATCGCCCGTGCAGAGTAAAATCACTCGGTAAGGCAATTTTAATCTTTGAAGAATATCTTCGGCATCTTTCAACATCGATTCAAGTTCTTCAAAAGAATTTTCCGGTTTTACGAATTTTACCATTTCCACTTTATCGAATTGATGAACTCTGACAAGCCCCTTCGTATCTTTTCCGTAAGAACCCGCCTCTCTCCTGAAACAGGGAGTGTAGCCGGTATAATATACTGGTAAATCTTCTTCCCGGAATGTCTCGCCTGCATGAAGATTGGTCAATGGTACTTCTGCGGTAGGGATAAGAAAAAAATCTTCTTTTTCGATATGATACATATCTTCTTCCAATTTCGGCAGTTGTCCCGTACCTGTCATAGTAGAACGGTTGGCTAAAAGGGGCGGAGAAATTTCGGTATATTTATGCTCTCTTGTATGGACATCCAGCATAAAGTTGATTAAAGCTCTTTCTATCAAAGCGCCTGTTTTTTTGTATAAAGGGAAATTACTTCCGACAATTTTCAAAGCTCTCTCAAAATCGATAATGTCTAGATTCTTAGCCAACTGCAGATGGTCTTTAGGCGAAAAATTAAACTTAGGAATTGTTCCCCATTTGCGGACTATTTTATTGTCTTTCGCGTCTTTCCCAACAGGAACCGAAGAATGAGGGATATTAGGAATAGTTAGTAAAACGGGATTAACCTTACCTTCTATCTCTTTGACTTGTTTATCAAGTCCTTTTATTTGTTCCGAGACATCTCTCATCTCATCTTTTAATTTTTCGGCGTCTTTGCCCTCTTTAATCAACTTGCCGATATCATCCGATTGAATATTTCGTTGATGTTTAAGAGTTTCTACTTCGCCAAGCAGTTTTCTTCTTTCTTCGTCGGATTTAAGCAATTCATCTATATTTACTTTCATACTTCTATCTCTCATCGCTTTTTTTACTACTTCAGCGTTACTTCTTATATATTCCAGTTTTAACATAATTTACCTCATCGGCACTTTTTAAAAAAGTTTAGCCCTTTATCACACCCAAAGGTTTCATTTTTGCTACTTTTTGCGATATCCCTGCCTTATGAACTATATCCACAACCATATTTATATCTTTATACGCTTCAGACATTTCTTCTGCAAGTGTGTTTTTGTTCCTAGCCCTTACTGTAATGCCTTTTTCTTCCATCTCCCTAAAAATCGACCTGCCTTTGGCAATCTTTATAGCCTTATGCCTGCTCATAGTTCTTCCAGCTCCGTGACAGGTACTGCCCCATGTTTCTTCAAAGGCTTTTTGTGTACCGGCAAGTAAATAAGACGCCCTTCCCATATCACCCGGAATTATAACAGGTTGACCTATACTTTTATATTTTAATGGGATATCAGGATGATTCGGCGGAAAAGCTCTTGTTGCGCCTTTGCGATGGACGCAAAGAAGAGTTTCTTTCCCATTGACCTTATGTTTTTCTAACTTGGCAATATTATGCGCTACATCGTATATCAGTTCCATACCCAAATCCTGCCACTTCTTGCCGAAAAATTTTCCAAAGGTTTCTCTTACAAGATGCATAAGTATTTGCCTATTGCACCACGCATAATTAGCCGCAGACGCCATAGCAGAAAAATAATCTTTTC
>JAGLSL010000016.1 GCA_023135785.1 bacterium | reverse complement strand
AGCCGGAATGGATCATAATCGTAATTTGGTTTTTTTCTATTCCGAAAACTTTTGCCTTTTGTTCGTCATATATTTCATCAATCTTTTGTATTTCCAGAAAATGATTGCCTGAACCTAACGTGCCGCTTTGATTTTTGCCTCTTTCATAAGCCCTGGGGCTCACTTTATCCGGATTAGCGCTTTGCAAACATCCACCTTCCTCTGTATTTATTATGTCATCTTCTACGCCAAAACCTTGTTTTACTGCCCATTTTGAACCATCTTTTAGAAGTTCTTTTTCCTGTTGAGGCGAAACTTTTATTTTGCCGCCTATGCCTACGCCACAGGGAACATTAGTAAAAAGAGCATCCATTAAGGCAGGAATTTTATTTTTTATATCTTCTGTTTTTAGATTGGTCTTGAGTAAACGAATTCCACAGTTAGAAATAATGAAATTATTAGCTACGAAATTATGAGACGGATGAGTTACCGTAAAATCATAAACATAATCATCAAATTCTATTTTTTCTTTAGCAACAACTTTATCCCATACCATCCCGGATTCACCTAAACTCTCAGTAGCTTTGCTCAAGAAGTCACTGAAAGTAGGAGTATCTTCACTAACCCTACAAGAGGTTTTTCTCTGTTCATAAACAGATCTTTCTATAAAGCGTAAATTAACCCCGCCCATGCACACATGGGCGGGGTTAACTGCAGGTGATAAAGACTCATGTATTTTTTTTGCCGACCATCCGTTTGTCTTCCTTAAATTCTGCACTTGCAAAACAGTTTCTTCTCTTTCTTCTATCATCAATTGCTTTAATTTCAAAAAATGAGTTACTGTGTTAGCTAAAAAGCTTCTCTTGGCATTATATTCAAATCCTACTTTAGAATATAAATCGATTAAATTTTCAGAAGAACCTGATAGAATAAGTCGTAATCTATATGATGGTTTACCGTCAACATTAGTTTGTTCTTTTCTCTGGGATATCTTATTTGTTTTAATTCCCATTTCGTTAAGAACAGAAGCAATTTGTTGTAAGAATATTTTACCGCTAAGTAGGTATTCTTTACTCTTATTAAGCGAAACGATGGGAGAATAGAAATTATATCCGTGATTAGTTATGGTCTTTGGAGAGGACATTTCTGCGCCAAAATAGGAAGCTAAGAAAAGTCTTTTCTGCCAAAGAGGAAGAGAAGAAATCCATTTAGGTAGACGATAGTCTTGATTTCTTTTATTACCCAGAGGGCAACCTAAAATACAAAGAAGAGCGGCAAAACTGGAAGAAACAACCTTAAAAGATATCTCATCGGTCTTAAATTTATAAGTGGAATAAGTAGTTTTTATTTGATGTTCTCTATACCTAATATAAATTCGAGACGGATTATATCCAATCTTCTTAATATCTTCCCTGATTTGCTCTAAATCTTCTTCTTTGCCATAAAACCAACTTACTCCTTTACCTCTTTTGTTAGTAAAATAGATTGTCCCGTCTCCAAACATATATCCCATAACTTTAAGCAAATAAGGTAAATGAGGGGAATCATATTTTAGAGGGAGTAAATTTCTCTTCTTTAAATGAATAATAATCTGTTCTAAACCATGCCCTCGGGAATCCTTCTTTAATTTAAGTAGAAAATCTTTAATTTTATTCTCATCGATAATTATGGACAAAGAAGGCTCTTCATAAGGTAAACCCTCAAAAGAATAAATAGCAACTTCATCTTCTATAGAGAGATTTTTTAATTCCGTCATCCCATCTTTGGTATAAAAAGGATGGTCTTCAGTAGCTATGATATTCTTGCCGGTCTTGGTAGTTATCTTATAAACTTTACTGCGAGGTTTCTGTTTTAAAAACCGGACAATTTTTGTAATTTTTTGCTTATTTTCTTTAAAATCAAAAACCTTAATCTGTTGTTTTGTCCAGAGTTTCTCAAAAGATTCTATGGGTAAATGATAGCCTAATTCATGCAAAATCATGGAGTTCCCGCAAATGCAGTTGATATCATACCCCACACCGCCGGGCGAAATAACTCCACCTTGTTCTGGGTCTGTTGCCGCAACACCGCCGATAGCAAAACCATAACCCCAATGTGCATCAGGCATAGCGAACGAATGCTTAACGATTCCCGGAAGACATGCTACATTTGCAATCTGTTTCATTACTTGTTCTTTTTCAAGGGACTGCATCATTTCTTCATTGGAATAGATAATTCCCGAAACGCGCATTCCTTCGACATATCCTTTGGGTATTTCCCATCTATAATCGTCAATTTTCTTAAGATTTGTCATTTTTTCTTAGGATTTTGGGAGTATTATATCAGACCTATCTGTTCACGAAAAGAAGAGGAAAATTGAGAAATGCCTTGATATTTATCTATTAAACTTTCTTATCTTGTTTTAAAACTCTGTAAAAACAATTTTTATTATTTCAAAAAATTATTGAATTTTTTTAATAATCCTTTTTGATTGTCCATCTTACTAAACTCTAAAAGCCATTTCCCAATATATTTAAAATCGATTTTATTTTTGTTCTTGGTTAATATATTTTTCACATCTTCTTCGTCAATGGCTCTGCCTGCAAACATTTTGTGAATAATAACATCTTCGCAAGAAGCGAATTTTACCGGATAGCCATCAATTAAAACTTTCTTTGCTTTTTCTATGGCCTGTTTCTCATACGGCATAAAAGAGAAAATAAAATCTATTCTTATTTTTAGCTTGCTTTCTTCAACGGGCAAGACATTAGTGCTTTTTGCAAAACCTTCGGGATTTTTAGGGAGAATCTTGAAGTTTAATTTCTTGCACGGGTTTTTAATTGAAAGAAATTTATCTACATCGATGCCTAAAGTTATATCTATATCCCGTGTTAAGCGAGGTGTTCCGTATAGTAAAACGGCTTGACCGCCGATAATCATATAAGGGATTTTTTCTTTATCTAACTGTTGTGCCGTTTTTCTTATTAATTTTTCAAACATTTAACTTTTATTCCGAAATCTTAGAGGTATTTCTGCGGGGGTTTAATGCTCTGGCAATTCTCAAATCAGTTTCTATACCATCTAATATATTTTTGGAATTGATGATGTTTAAAGAAACCGCTTCTTTGTGAAGGGCTTCATATATAGACAAAGCTTTTTTGTAGGAAAGATTTTCGTTTTTGATGAGTTGTTTGTTGAATTTGTTTAATTTAATTATATTTTTTATCATCTTTTTCGTTTAATGCATCTTATATAAACCTCTTGTTTGTGTCAAACGGTATACGTTAAAAAAATGCTTTAAAAACTGCTCAAATTTTGATATAATTCCTTGGAATAAACGATAGATTTAAACATCAAAGATGCATTTAAAAGGAGATTTTTAAGATGCCGGAAATTATCAAGCAGGTAAACATCGAAGAAGAGATGAAAACGTCCTATTTGGACTATGCTATGAGCGTCATAGTAGCGCGCGCTTTACCTGATGTAAGAGACGGCTTAAAACCTGTCCATAGAAGAATTTTATTCGCTATGCGTGACTTGAGCCTCTTCCCTAATCGTCCTTTCAGGAAATGCGCTAAAATCACGGGCGATGTGTCCGGCAATTACCATCCTCACGGCGCAGATATCGTATATCCTTCGCTTGTTAGGTTGGCCCAAGATTTTTCTATGAGATATCCGCTTGTAACAGGACAGGGAAATTTCGGCTCAATTGATGGCGACCCACCTGCAGCTATGCGTTATACTGAAGCTAAAATGTCGCATTTAGCTGTAGAAATGTTGGAAGATATAGAACAGGAAACAGTGGATTTTGCTTCCAATTATGACGGAACTTGTCTTGAGCCTGTAGTTCTTCCTTCTAAAATTCCAAATTTGCTTCTAAACGGTTCATCAGGAATTGCCGTTGGAATGGCAACTTCTATTCCGCCTCATAATCTGACGGAACTGACTAAGGGTTTGGTGTTGCTTTTGGAAAACCCCAAAGCAACTACTGAAGAAATTATGAAACTTGTCACAGGTCCCGACTTTCCCACAGGCGGAGTCATTCAGGGGAGAAACGGTATAAATGATGCTTATTTGACGGGCAGGGGATTAGTAAGAGTTCGAGGTAAAGCTTTTATAGAGGGAGAAGAAGATGAAAAGCGAAAGATAATTATTTCTGAAATCCCTTACATGACAAATAAGGCGCGGCTTGTAACATCAATTTCCGAATTGGTAAGAGAGAAAAAAATTGAAGGAATATCAGATCTCAGAGACGAATCCGATAAAGACGGAATGAGAATCGTGCTGGAGATAAAAAGAGGTAAAGAACCGCAAGTCGTTTTAAATAAACTCTATAAGCATACTGCTCTTCAGGCGACTTTCGGGATTATTCTTTTGGCATTGATCGACAGAAGACCCAGAATTTTGCCGCTTAAGGATGTGATGGCGGACTTTCTCTCCCATAGAGAGGAAGTAGTAAAACGGAGAACCGCCTTTCAATTAAGAAAAGCAAAAGAAAGAGCGCACGTCTTAGAAGGGTTGAAAATAGCTTTACAAAATTTAGATGCGGTAATAAAAACTATTAAGGGTTCTCCAAATGCCGAAGCTGCAAGAGAGAACTTAATCAAATCTTTTGACCTTTCTCGAATTCAAGCCCAATCGATTCTTGATATGAGGTTACAACGGCTTACTGGTCTTGAAAGAAAGAAAATAGAGGAAGATTATTTGGCTATTATAAAAGAAATCGTCCGACTTGAATCTCTGCTTGCTTCGTCTCTTCAAATAAGAAGTGTAATCAAGGAAGAATTAATCTACCTTCAGGAAAAATACGGTGATGAAAGAAGAACTAAGATTGTGGATGCGCAGCCGATGTTAAACGATGAAGATTTTATTGAAGAAGAAGACATGGTTGTTACCATTTCTAAACGGGGTTACATCAAACGTCTTCCTCTTAATACTTACAGGACGCAGGGAAGAGGCGGAAAGGGAATTATCGGCGCCGGCACCAAAGAAGAAGATTTCATAGAGGATATATTCATTGCGTCAACTCACGATTATATCCTATGTTTTTCTAATTTTGGAAAAGTTTATTGGATAAAAGTATATGAAATTCCCCAAGCGGGAAGATTGTCAAAAGGACAGGCGGTAGTGAACTTTTTGAAACTTCCCGAGAAAGAAAGAATAACCGCGTTTTTATCGGTCAAAGACTTTTCTCAAGAAGGATATGTTTTCATGGTAACAAAACAGGGCAAAGTCAAAAAGACGCCTTTGTCAAATTTCTCCCATCCGCGCGCTACGGGAATAATCGCATTGGGCTTGGAAAAAGATGACGAGCTTATAGGCGTTGACCTTATAAAAGGCGACGAGGATATGTTAATTGCGACCAAAAACGGCAGAGCGATTCGATTCTCCGGCAAACAAGTCCGTTCTATGGGAAGAACAGCAAAAGGAGTCAGGGGTATCAGACTAAAACCCAAGGATGAAGTTGTGGGCAGAGAAATAGTAAAAGAAGACGAATCACTTCTTGTAATCACCAGCAAAGGTTTCGGTAAAAAATCTACTTATGCTCTCTATCCAAAAAGGGGCAGGGGCGGAAGCGGTGTAATTAATATAAGGCAATGCAAGAGAAATGGTGAAGTCATAAGCATTGCCGGAGTAAAAAAGACCGATCATATGCTGATAGTGACACAAAACGGCAAGATTATCCGCATGGACAGCGCTTCAATGAGAAATATCAGTCGCAACACAATGGGTGTGCGTTTGGTATCTCTTGGTGAAGGCGACTGTATCTCATCCTTTACGATTGTTAGGGAAGAAGAAGTGTGAAAAAACGATGGACGATGGATGAAAGACGAAGGACGAGAAGAAGTAAATCTGATTTCAAGTTAATATAAGAATTTCAGGTTTTCGGTATTCGGCGCGATAACCGTTTTTTCAGTAATTAATTCTAACCTCTATTTTAATGTCCCTACTCTTTGGCTACTGACTATTGACTTCCTAAAATCGCTTTGATACAAGTGTTTAATTAAATATTATGAAAGCAATAGAATTTGATGGTAAGTTAAATGATTTTTTAAGCCGCTACAAATATCAGGCTGAATTAACAAAACAACTTGATAATCTTGATGACATTGATTTTACACAAAGATTGGTTAACGAAATTGTTCTTTGGAAAATCAATCGCTATGTTTCCATAAATGATGAAATACTATCTAAATTAATTAAACTTAAGACATTAACGAATGGAAAACATCGAGAGAGGAAAGAATCTCTTGAGTTATTACTACAAACACACGGCATTGATTTAGCAATGGCATCTACAATACTCCGATTCAGAAACCCAAGAGCATTTCAGATTATCGACAAACACGCTTATCGAGCCATCTACGATAAAAGTTACCCACTTCATTCAACCACCCCTGTAAATCGTAAGATTGATGTATATTTTGACTATCTGGACAAGTTAATTGAACTTTGTAAAACTAGAGGATTGGAATTTCAAACAGTAGACCGTTTACTCTATGTGTTCGATAAAGAGGTAAACCGAAAACTTTAAAAGTAGTAAACAAAAATAATAGGAGAATAAATGGCTATCTTTTTTTACATTGTTATTATCGTTATCATTATTGCTATTATATGGGAAACAGCAAAAAATAAGCGATTACGAGAAGAATTACTTAAAAAATGGGGTTCTTCATCTCGCATGGAAATTATATCCAGCAAAACATTAGGACATGATGATAAAATTTACTTGTTAGAATCATTACATCATCTAAGCCCATTATTAGATTTATCGCCTGGCGAGATGAAAGAATTAGATAAGACTCTCCAAAGGGACATAATAAAATCTCAAGGAATAGAACCCGAGAAATTGGGAAGTGCATCTCCTGAAGAGATTATATTTAGCCCACTATTGATGCACGAACAAAAAATTCATTTATTAAAAATACTGCATAATTATTCAGATGAGGATATAAAGGAATTGTTCAAAACAGCTCAAAAAGAAACGAAAAGGGCAAAATTAAGTGAAGTGAAAAGGAAAATAACTCAAAAGACCCAAGAAATGTATGGCAATGTCCTGTCTGACGATGAAAGACAGCCGATATCGGATGAAGTTAAGATGTTTGTCTGGCAGAGAGACCAAGGAAAGTGTGTAAAATGCGGCAGTCAGGAAAATTTAGAATTTGACCATATAATTCCGTTCTCAAAAGGTGGCAGCAACAGTAAAAGGAATATTCAACTATTGTGTGAAAAATGTAATAGAAGTAAAACCGACAACATAATATAGATTTATATTCTTTTTGCAACCATTATTAACCAATATTAACTTATGTTAACCATTGTTAACCTATCTTCAAAATGGGAAACTATCACTTAATTAACCACACTGCTGACATCGGTATTTTTGTTGAAGGAAAAGATCTAAAAGACCTGTTTTCAACTGCTGCTTATGCGATGTTTTCGCAGATGTTTGATTTGGATAAACTTGAAGAAAAAGAGACAAAAAGGATAAAACTCGAAGCCGAAAATTTAGAAGACTTACTCATTAGATGGCTAAATGAGCTGTTATTTCTTTCGGATAGTGGGTATATATTCAAACAATTTAATATAGAGAACCTGCAGACCCGCCCAAATAATGGCGGGCAGGCAACCTTTCTAAGCGCATCTGTAAACGGTGAGAAAATAGACTTCAGGAAAAAACCTTTTAAACAACAGATAAAAGCTGCAACTTACCATCAATTGGAAATCAAAAAAGCTGATTCAGGAAACTTGCAGGCAACGATTATTTTTGATGTGTGAAAATGATTCAGTATTGCTGTCATTGCGAGCGACTGATTCAGCCGTCGTAGCCACTTTGGCGAAGTTGGCAAGGAGCGTGGCAATCTAATTTGAGATTGCTTCACTTTGTTCGCAATGACATTTCTGAGTAATCATTGTTTTACGTTCCCATATCCCAAGAAGCAAGATATTTCTCCTGTTCGGGAGTGAGAACATCTATGGATGTATTCATAGATTCCAGTTTAAGTCGGGCTATTTCATCATCAATCGCAGTAGGAACGGCATGTACTTTGTTCTTCAATGTCCCTGCTTTGTTCTTTACATACTCGCAGGAAAGCGCTTGGTTTGCAAAACTCATATCCATAACTTCAGAAGGGTGACCTTCAGCACAAGCCAAATTAACAAGTCTTCCTTCACCTAAAAGATGGATTTTATTGCCATTTTCTAAAGTATATTCATCAATGAGACCTCTGATTCTTCTTTTTCCCTTCGAAATTTTTTCCAATTTTTCGATATCTATCTCAACATTGAAATGACCTGAGTTTGATAAGATAGCACCATCTTTCATCGCCATAAAATGTTCTTCTCGGACAACATGTAAATCGCCAGTAGCAGTTACTATTACATCTGCAGTTGGGCAAGCTTCAATAAGAGTTTTCACTTCAAATCCATCCATTACGGCTTCCAACGCTTTTAAAGGAGAAACTTCGGTAACAGTTACTCTTGCCCCCAATCCTTTAGCGCGGGAGGCAATTCCCCTTCCGCACCATCCATAACCACATACGACAAACCTACTTCCCGCTAAAAGTTTATTTGTAGCTCTCAAGATTCCATCAATTGTGCTTTGACCTGTGCCGTAACGGTTATCAAATAAATACTTGGTATTAGCATCGTTGACTGAAACGAGAGGATAGGGAAGTTTTCCGTCTTTTTCCATTGCCTTCATCCTGATAACACCTGTTGTTGTCTCTTCACTACCTCCAATCATATTAGGAAGAAGTTCCTTGTGGGATGAATGTAAAGTTGAAACTAAATCAGCGCCGTCATCCATAGTATATTGAAGTCCGCTGTCCAAAACTTTTTGTATATGCTGGTAATAGGAATCTCTGTCTTCTCCCTTAATAGCGAACACAGGAATCTGGTAATCTTTTACTAAAGAAGCAGCAATTTCATCTTGCGTAGAAAGAGGATTTGAAGCGCAAAGATAAACAGACGCTCCGCCTTCTTTTAAAGTAATCATTAGGTTTGCGGTCTCGCTTGTTACATGCAAACATGCTCCTATTTTCAAATCTTTAAGCGGCTTTTCTTTTTTGAATCTTTCTTTTATCAATGCAAGAACAGGCATTCTCTTTCCGGCCCATTCAATCTTTAGCTTACCTTCAACTGCAAGTGAAATATCCTTTATATCATAATCCATGATTTACTCCTTTTTTGATTAAAAAATAATTTTGAATTCGGTTTTTAACACAAAAGATTGATATTTGTCAAAAAGACACCTGATTATAATTACCTGTAAATTTTTTCATAATTTACAAATACCTTAGCTATAGTTTTAAAATTGTAATTTCTGAATTAATCCAATCCCCGCAATCGAGAGAATTGAAACTGTTATCCCCGCAAGCAATATGCCACAAAGAATTGCTATAACCGAATATTTAAATTTAATTTTGAAAAGTATTGCTGCTACGCAACCTGTCCAAGCTCCTGTTAAAGGAAATGGGATTGCAACAAAAAGCGCCAATCCTATTGCTTCGTATTTTTCAACTATTTTCGCCTTTCTCTTTGTCCTTTCAAAAAACCAGTCGAAAAATTTCTTGAATGGTCTCCATTTGCTTAAGAATTCGCTAGCGGGTTTCAAGAAAAGAAGAAGAGGTATTACCGGAATGAAATTTCCAAAAACCGCCAAGAAAAAACTTTTTAGAACCGAAAAATTATAAAAGGCAAGCCCTACGGGTATTCCTCCTCTTAATTCTGATATCGGCAATGCAGAAATAATCATTACGATTAATTCTTCCGGCAGTCCTTGTAACGCTTCTATTATATTTTCTATCATATTCACAAAATGTAAATTTCTAATTACTAATATCCCTGCTTGCCAAATATTGGCGGGCAGGTGGGCGTTGTTTGCCAACGAATTGGCTTTTATAATACGCCGATAAATCGGCAACTACATATTTTACTCTACTCTACTTAAATTCCTAATTACCAATTTCTAATATCCAATGAAATGTCTAATGTCAAATTTCTTAAAAATCTTACACGTTTTATCATTAAGCATTTTTTAATTAGGTATTCATTAGAAATTAGGAATTAGGTATTGGGAATTATTCTTTTTTATTATTTCTCCCATCCGTGTTTTCCTATCAAAGGCACAAATGTGCATCCGCAAATTGTTCTTGTGAACAATTTGCCTTTTATTTTTTCTCCGATAACCAAATCTTGAGAAAGAGGACTACCTATAGGGATAACTATTCTGCCGTTTTCAGAAAGTTGTTCAATTAAAGGTTCCGGAATTTTGGGCGAAGCCGCTGTTACTATAATGCCGTCATAAGGAGCATATTCGCTCCAACTTTCACTTCCGTCGCCCACTTTCACTTTTATATTCCGGTATCCCAATTCTTTAAACATTTCTTCAGCTTTTAAAGCAAGAGATTCTATTTTTTCCACAGTATAAACTTCTTTTGCGATTTTGCTTAAAACGGCCGTCTGATATCCCGAACCTGTTCCAATCTCCAAAACTTTTTCGTGTTCTTTAAGCCGAAGCAATTCTGTCATTAAAGCTACCATATAGGGTTGAGAAATAGTTTGTCCTTCTCCTATGGGAAGAGGAAAATCTTTGTATGCGCACGACCTTTGTTGTTCTGAAACGAAAAGATGTCTTGGTATTTGCCCCATAACTTCCAAGAGTTTTTCGTCTTTCATTCCCCTTGTTTTTAGCTGAACTTCCACCATATTTTCTCGTAATATTTTGTAATCTTCTTTATTAAACATAATATAGTCAATAAAGAATAGCAAGTAAAAATAAAAAACTATCTTTATCTTTTTTATAGATTTTTCAGGACAAATCTAAAAAATCTTAAAGTGTCAACAAACGGATTAATTTTGCTTTTTTTTGTGGAATCTACTAAATAAACTGTGGAAATGGGAATTTCTTTGATTTTGAAACCCTTACGCGCGGCTTTTATTATTACTTCGGATTCTATTTCGAAATTAGAAGTGGACAATTCTATTTTTTTAAGCGCATCGATTGATATGAGCCGAAAACCTGACTGGCTATCAGAAACACTAGATCTGCTTAAGACAGAAGTAATAAAAGAAGTGAAATGATTTGCAGCATATCTTATAAAAGGCATACCCGCTTGTTTTTTGGAAGATGGCATGTCTTTGCACTGAATCTCATCACTAGTATGATGGCGGGCGAGCATTCTTGAGCCGACCACAATATCAGCGTTGCCTTTTTTATATGCTTTTATAAAATTGGGGATTTCACTATATTTATGTTGTCCGTCGCCGTCTAGGGTTATAACGGCGCTGTAATCTTTGCTTTTTATGTAAGAAAAACCTGTTCTTAGGGCCGCGCCTTTACCTTTGTTTCTTTCATGTTTTAAGACAATTGCGCCTGCTTTTTTGGCTTCTTCATATGTATTATCAACGGATCCGTCATCAATCACAATTACGTCGGAAATTCCTTCTACTTCGCGAATTTGTAAAATTAGCTGCCCTATTCTTTCTTTCTCGTTATAAGCTGCAATTAAAATACATATTTTCATAAATATATCTCATTAAATTTCTAATTACCAATGAAATGTTCAACGTCAAATTGCCCAATATGTTCCCATAGTTATGGGTTTTTGCTAAAATAGATTATAACAGCAAAGGGAGCCAAAATCCAAGATGAGTGTTGGCAAAAAGCTATACAAAGAAATAAGTAAAATTCTTTATTTCTTCAATTTCAATGAGTCAAAATATTGAAAGAATGCCAGACAAAAAAGATAAAAATTATAAATATCTATTACGAAACAGAAAATTAAAAATTGCTTTCTATTACTGGTTCAAAAAAAACATTATAGGCACTTTAGTCAATAGGTATATAGATGTTCAATCCGAAGGTCTGGATAATATCCCGGAAGGACCATGTATACTTGTTACACACCATTGTTTATATTTTGACTCGTCTGTAATTGCTTCTACGATTAAACGCAAAATACACGGATGGATAGACGAAGACTCTTTTTCCAAGCCGGGTTTGGGGCGATTATGTGATTTTCTTGAACAAGTCCCGGTTAAAACTGGCGGACAGGCGTCGCGGGAAGATTATAAAAAAACAAAAGAAATGAGCATTATGTGGCTTAAAAATACAAAGGATATTATAGGGTTGACTAATGACGGTGCCTCAAGGTATCTCTTTGATGAAACGGGAAATATATTAGATCTTCCTTCCAGAATGAATCATTCAGGAGCTGCAAGTTTAGCAATGGAAGCCAATGTTCCTGTTATTCCTACAGCTTCTTGGATTTCCCAAAAACATCAAAAGGAACTATTTGTTTCAAAGGGGTTAAATAGTATAAAATACATGGAAAAGAATAAGAAAATCCCATATGTGTTTTTCTTTTGCAAACCTTTAAATCCTTGCGAATACACAAATAAGAAAGATTTAAAAGAAGACATCAGAAAGAGACAATTGGAAGCTTATCAAAAACTTTCAAATAAAAATATTTCAACGCAAAAATATGAGAATTACTAAAGCTAAATTACTAAACCCTATCTGGAAAATCTGGTATTCGTATATAAGTAATTTGGATAGAAAAGGAGAAGTAACTTTTCTTAATTATGGCTATGCAGATGAGGAAAATATTGAGTTTAAGAAGGAAGACGAAATTAACAGATATTCTGCTCAACTTTATCATCATGTTGTCAGTTCCGTTAAATTGGATGGATTGGATGTTTTGGAGGTTGGATGTGGAAGAGGAGGCGGAGCTTCTTATGTAGCCGGACGCTTTGTTCCTAAATCCGTGATAGGGCTTGACCTTTGTAAAGAATCTATTGACTTTTGCAAGAAACATTACTTTGTCAAAGGATTATCTTTTTGCCAAGGTGATGCCTTGAATTTGCCTTTTGCTGGCAATAACTTTGATGCGGTCCTAAACGTGGAATCTTCCCATCGTTATCCTGATATGGAAAAGTTTTTGAAAGAAGTTTATCGAGTTCTAAAAACCGGCGGATATTTTCTATTTGCAGATTTAAGAGATGAGCAATCAATAGGAACTCTAAGAGAACAATTAAATAACTCCAACATGAAGATTATAAAAGAGGAAGTTATCACGCCTAATGTTCTTAAAGCATTAGAATTAGACCACGAAAGAAGAATAGGACTTATTAATAAATTAGTGCCCAAAATTTTCCATTTGCTAACCAAAGAATTTGCAGGGACAAAAGAAACAGGACTATATAAATCTTTCCTGACACAGAAAAAAGAATATCTCTACTATGTTCTGCAGAAAGATTAATCACTTTTTCTTTTAGAGATAAATTTTTCCACTTCTTCAAAAATTTCTTGTCTTTCATCATCCAACACAAACCATTTTATATCTTTGTTTTTCCGAAAATATGTCATTTGGCGCTTGGCAAAGTTTCGCGTGCTTGTCTTAACCTTTTCTTTTACTTCTTCCAGAGTAAAATTGCCGTTTAAATAATTTGCAACTTCTTTATAACCTAGTGCCTGAAATGAAGAAAGTTCTGGGTTATATCCTTGTTTGATAAGAATTTCTACCTCTTCTACCAATCCGTTATCAAACATGTTATCCACTCTTATATCTATTCTTTCGTATAGTTGGGGTCTTGGTCTTGCAATACCTATTATGAGACAGTGATAATCCTGAATTTTACTTTTTACTTTCTGAATTTCGGACATTGGCTCGCCCGTAAGCTGATAAACTTCTATGGCGCGGATTATTCTATTTAAATCATTAGGATGAAGCTTTTTCGCTGATATAGGGTCTATTTCCTTTAATAGTTTATGTAAAAAAGCGCTTCCCTTTTGAGCTGCTTCTTGTCCTAATTTTTTTCTAAGGGCAAGGTTCGCTTTAGGCATAGAAGAGATGCCGTGAACTAAGGCATCAAGATATAGTCCGCTGCCTCCCGAAATCAAAGGAGTTTTGCCCCGTTCGACTATACCCTCAATTACTTTGTCGGCGTCACACGCATATTCTCCCGCGCTGTAATGGTAATCCGGCGAAACGACATCAATCATATGATAGAAATATTTTTCTCTATCTTCTTTAGCAGGTTTCGCTGTTCCTATATCCATACCGCGATATATCTGCATGGAATCACACGAAACAATCTCAAGAGGGAATTTTTCCGCGAGCTCATGGCTAATATCTGTTTTGCCAACAGCAGTTGGACCTATGAGGGCAATTAGCTTTATCATGTACCTATTATACCCCAGCCGTATACATTGACAACTTTGTCCGTATGGTGATGTAATGCTTATGAAAAAGAATTTTAGACAAATTCAGGCGGGATTTACGTCTTTAGTATGACTTTACATCGAATTCATCAATGGAAAACCAAATAGAATTAAAAATAAAGGAATTGCTTCTAAAAAATGATTCTTATGCCCTTGAAATTATATACGATAGTATCGGAAGTAATCTTTATAAATATATGCTGTCTATCCTATGTTCGCACACCAAAGCGGAGGAAGTTATGCAGAACTTGTTTGTAGCAATAGCCGAAAAGCGAAATCATCTTTCAAGAGCCCGCAATTTAACCGGCTACATATTTGCTATGGCAAGAAATCAGGCAATGGATTTTTTAAGAAGCGAACCCAAAAACGAGAAAAATATTGAAGATTACAAGAATATTATTACTGCACGAGATAACACAACCGACAAACTAAACAATGAAGAAATTGAAAAGATTACTAATGCTTTGTTTTTTTTACCACTAAAGCAGCGGGAAGTTATCACTATGAAGTTCTTTCAGGACATGACATTTGGAGATATTGCTAAAGCGTTAAATATTTCCTCTAATACCGTTGCCAGCCGCTACCGTTACGGTATAGAAAAATTAAGAGGTAAACTCAAGGAGTTGGAAAATGAAATATAACGACATTGAAAAAGAGCTTTCTAATTTTACGTTCAAAGAACCTGAACAAAATTTAAGGAATAAGATTTTGCTAAAAGCAGGAACAGTTTGGATAGAAAAGCAGCCGGTTCCCGTTTTTACCCATGAACCAGTTCGCCATCAACACAATGGCGAGACGGTTCATGGTTACACTCCACTGGAGTGGAACCATATAAAAAGAAAAACTACTGCTATAAGAAGGTGGAGCTCCACTTTCAGATTAATAAGAAACTATGCTTACGGTTTAGCAATGCTTTTCTTAATTAGTATAGTGAGTTCAAAAATTGATAGTTCTCTGACAGATAAATTAATTGGTGGGAAAACCACATTAGTTGCAAAAACTATTGAAAAATCTAATGGCATTGAGAATTTGTGTTCTGATTTGGGGATTGATTGTAAAACTTACAAGCTACTGGCAGGTATGGTTAAAATAGGAGAAGATAAAAACAAATTAAATATTTTTGACCAACGAGATAAGTTAATGAAAGAACTTAACCTAACAAATGGAGGGTTATCATGAGTAAGGGGAAAAAAGCTTTAAAAGTAATAGGTATTATATTCGGTAGTTTAATTGCTCTGATTATTGTGGTGAATATAATTCTTAATATCGTATTCGGGATTCAACTCCGCAATAAGCTCGCCGAGCTGAAAAGTCAAGGAAAACCCATAACTATTGCTGAAATTGTGCCTGCTCCGGTGCCGGATGAAGAAAATGCGGCGCTGTTTTACAACAAAGCATTTGCGCTAATGGAACCCGAAGAAGGTAGACAGACCGAAATGAATAGAACTATTAGAGAAATTAAATCTTACTCGAATATTTCCCAGTGGACTGATGAACAAAGAAAAGTAATTCCTGAATTGATTAAATCCAGAGATGCGCAGTATATTTGTGAGCTTCTTGAAGAAGGTTCCAGAAAACCCGAATGTAATTTCAATCGTGAATACGAAAAGGGAATTGATATGCTATTGCCAAATCTTTCCTCTATGCGAGATGCGTCAAGATTACTCTGCGTAAAGGCTTTGCTTGAAGCAGAATCAGGTGATATGGCAAAGGCATTTGATACGCTTCTTGTTGGATTAAAATTCTCGAATCATCTAAAAGACGAGCCGATTTTAATCTCTCAGTTGGTAAGAACTGCCTGCGACGGAATTATAATAGAATGTATAAAAAACATAGCAGATTCAAAGGGCATCGCACCGGAACAGGCAACTTTAATAATAAACGAATTCTCCACTCACAAAAGTATAGAACCTTTTATTAAATCTATGGATGGGGAAAGAGTTGCCTTTGGCGGATGGGGATTTGAAAAAATACTAAACGGGAAAATGCTGTTGGCAGGTATAGGGAGGATGAATGATAGTGAATATTCATTAGTAGAGAAAATATTCTCAACATTAATATTACCTCTATACAAACCAATTCTTAAAAAAGATTACATATATTATTTGACATTAATGTCTAATGTGCGGGATAGTTATAATTTACCTTACTATGAGTATAAGATTTCAGCAGACCAACAGATAGACCAGTTGCCAAGATACTGTATTTTAACCAAATTACTTCTACCAGCACTTGGTAGAGTACGGCGGATAGCAGCAGAATATCAGGCGAACATTGATGTTTGTAGAATCGGACTTGCTTTGAAAATCTACAAAGCAAAGAACGGGACTTATCCGGAAACATTAAGCAAGTTAGCGCCTGAATTTTTAAGCGGAATTTCTACCGACCCATTCAGCGGAAAAAGTCTAATATATTCTCGTTACATCGGCGGATTCAAGCTTTATAGTGTCGGTCCCAATATGCAGGACGATTATGGAACTCCTAAAGCAAAAGAGCAAAATGCTCCAGCTAATAAGGATTATGATATTGTCTGGAAATCAGGTTCTTAATGATAGATGTTGGATAATAGATTCTCGTTACTGAATCTTAATTATCCTGTTTTTACGAGTATCAAGCATCTAGTATCTTTTACCCGTGAACCAGTCCCGACATGACGTCGGGGCGGCTCAGGGTTCCGCTCCACCGAGGTGTAATTCTGCAAAAAAAAGAAGCTACCACTGTAAAGTGGTGGAGCTTCATTTTTTCTTCACATTCAATGGACAGGAGAATGTTTGTGAGGAAAGGTCTTTGGGCTTCTGTTCTGTTTTCCCCAGTATTCCCTCATCCATACTATCCGCAATATAACCTATTACACTTAGCACAGGAATAGTTTTACCTTCTTTTGCAATTATTTTCTTTAAGAATCCGTCATGCAAAGACTCAACTTCTAAAACTGCTTTGTCGGTCATAATTTCAATCAGGACTTCGCCTTTTGTTACTTTGTCGCCTTCTTGTTTGCGCCATTTTTCAATCGTTGCTTCCTTAATTGTCTGGCCTAATTTTGGGATGACAATTTCTTTAATCATTTTATAACCTCCTTAATTCTGTTAGTAAACCCCGTTAGAGATAGGTCGCCATATGGCGACCGTGAATCACATTTAACCTTTGGACATTCCCCCTTTATTTTTGAAGCGACAGACAATTCATAGTTTCTTTTTTTCGATCTCTAACGGGGTAAACCCCCCTTTTGTCATTCCTGCGGAAGCAGGAATCCATTCTTGCGTCATAAATAGATTCGTCCCCAAGTGTTTCTATTGGGGATAAAGACCCCCGATTACTGCATTCGGGGGCAGGCTATTCGGGAATGACACACAATGTAAAGCACTTTCTGCACTCATTAGTAATAAATATTTAGCGTTTTTAAAAATCTCTTTAGGGGGTAACTTATCTCTTTTAAGTCCCAAATGCACACGTTGCATTTTGACAAAAGTTCTTAGTATTGTAAAATCACACTACAATGAAACCTATAATACAAGTTGCGCTTGATTTTATTGAATTAAAAAGAGCCGTAAAACTTGCTCATGAAGCGGTTGGAGGCGGAGCTGATTGGCTTGAGGCGGGAACTCTTCTTATAAAAAGCGAAGGGATGGATGCGGTTAGAACTCTAAGAAAAGAATTTCCGAATCACACCATAATCGCAGATATGAAAATCGCGGATACGGGTAGAGCCGAAGTCGAAGTTGCGGCTAAATCAGGGGCAGATATCGTTTGTGTGCTCGGTGGAATTTCTGACAGTACCATAAAAGAATGCATAGAAGCCGGAAGAAATTATGGCGCTAAAATCATGGTTGATTTACTTGAAGTAAATGATTTGGTAAAAAGAGCAAAACAAGTCGAAAGTTGGGGCGCAGATTATTTATGTATACACACTCCCATCGATGCGCAAATGAGCCCCGAACCAGAACAAGTTCGGTTCAGGGCAAGGGGAAAAAATCCTTTCAAAGATATAGAAAAAGTTAGTAAAGTAATTAATATACCTATTGCGGTTGCCGGCGGAATAAACAGCGAAACTGCTTCTAAAGCTGTGGATGCAGGCGCTTCTATAATTATTGTCGGAGGGGCAATAACAAAATCTGAAAATGCAAAAGAAGCGACACGGATTATTAAAAAAAGTATAAAAGATAAAAAACCCGTAAAGACATCTCTATATAAAAGAGTTAGCGGGGAGGACATAAAAGATATTTTCTTTAAAGTATCGACTTCCAATATATCCGATGCGCTTCATAGGGGCGGTTATTGCAGAGATATAAGACCTATACTGGAAAATATTAAATTGGTAGGGAAAGCTTTTACGGTTAGAACTTATCCGGGTGATTGGGCAAAACCGGTGGAAGCAATAGATAAAGCCCAAAAGGGAGATGTTATAGTAATTGATTGTGGTGGGGTTGGTCCTGCGGTATGGGGAGAACTTGCATCATGGAGCGCTAAGCAAAAAGGCATTGCAGGTGTGGTGATAGACGGGGCAATAAGAGATGTCCCGGAAATAAAAAAGTTTAAATTTTCGGCATTTGCAAAAATAATTACTTCACAGGCAGGCGAACCGAAAGGATTCGGAGAAATAGGAGTTGGCGTTGATATAGGCACAGTAAAAGTTTTTCCGGGGGACTGGATAATAGGAGATGATGACGGAGTAATCGTAGTTCCTCAATTAAAAGCCACCGAAATAGCTAATCGCGCAATGGATGTGTTGGAAAAGGAAAACAGAGTCCGCAAAGAAATCAAAGAAGGTAGCACGCTTTCTCAAGTGACAGAGCTCCTGCGTTGGGAGAAGAAGAGATAAGTAAAGCTAAAAAATCTTCATATATTACGAAATTCTAATATTGTTGACTTGTCTAATGAAAGAGGTATAATGCGAAAAGGTGTTTGCGCGTGTGTAATTTGCGATATTTTCATTTAGATTGTCCGCCTTGCTGAGAGGCGAACAAAGCGGGATAACTTAAGATTAAAAGTTTTTTAAATTTCTAAATATAAAAAGGAGGAAAGATTATGAAAAGCGGCATTTTAAAAATATTATTAGTTGCTTTTGTTTCTGTTTTTATATGTGTAGCAGTTTTTGCGGTAACACAGACTGAAGAACAAGAAAATCTCATACTGAAAATAAGGGCGAAGTTGCAGGAATTCGGCTGGAGAGCCAGGTATTATCAATCCGATGATATAGATATATGGGGAAATCGGGGTATTGGAGTTGGGGGTTATATAGTGGGAACGCCTCCGGGAATCGAAATGCCGCAAATGGCTGTTGCGCCGCAAATGCTTACCGAAACAGAACTTCAAATGCTGAAAAACGAAATTTCGCAGTCCCTGAGAACAGTTCAGCTTCAAAAAGAACAGACAGAAGAACTTGAATATTATCTTTCCCAGATAGAAACACAATTGGTGGCATATAAAGAAAATTTCGAGATACGCGGCGGGACAACTTATATCGTGCAGAAAAATGATTCGCTTTGGAAAATTGCAAGAAAAGAATATAACGATGCTAACAAATGGCCTCTTATTTATAGAGCTAACCAAGGCAAACTCGAAAATCCTAATCTTATATATGCGGGGCAGGAATTGCATATCCCACAGTTAAAAATGAGAAAATAGAGTTTATCCCAGGATTCCAAATATTAAAGAAGAGCATCTGATATTGGTTTAATGGATAAAGTCAATAATTTGGATTTTGGTGAATTTGGTATCAAATTTCTATATATAAAGGTTTTGATATTGTCGTGGAATTGAGAGAATTGATTGTGTTCTTCTTATTTAGATTTCCAATGCAAGAGCGACAAGGTATGTTAAAACGCAAGCTGTTTTGCATTAGCGTGGTGCTCTTCGCAACATTCTTGATATTGGGGTCTCTTGTCTCGTATGCCCAAGAATCTCTCCATTACGAAAGGCGGGGAGAAACTAAAATCGTTGTGGGCGGAGCACGCTTCACGATAATCGCTCCAGAATGCATCCGAATAGAATATTCCAAAACTGCTAAATTTATTGATGCCAGGTCCACATTTGCCATAAATCGCGAGGCGGGGTTTAAGGATTTTAAAGTCCTCCAACAAGGCAATAAGATTATAATTGATACTGGCAAGCTCAAACTCATCTACTCTCCTGATGGCAATCCCTTTAACCTTCAGAATTTGAAAGCCTACATTAAGAAGGGAAAAGAGACAATAGAGTGGGTCCCGGAGAAACAAAATCAAAAGAATCTCGGCGGCACCATTCGCACTTTGGACGGGATGAAAGGCCCTGTTGACCTTGGCGAAGGATTGCTTGCTCGGGACGGCTGGTATTTACTGGATGATTCTCAGTCCTGTCTCTTCACCTATGATTGGGTAGAAGCCCGTCCGCAAGACAGTGGAACTGACTGGTATTTGTTTGGTTATGGCGATGATTATAAATCTGCGCTTAAGGCGCTGACCAAGATTGCGGGAGAGGTGCCGATGCCGCGTAAATATGTGTTAGGCGCATGGTATTCGCGCTATTGGCCCTACAGTTCAAAGGATTATCGCCAGATTGTAGAAGAATACCGCCTGCAGGATTTCCCGCTGGATGTGATGGTCCTGGATATGGATTGGCACCGAGATGGGTGGACAGGATGGTCAGTGAATCGTAAGTTGCTGCCAGATTTTGAGGATTTACTGGATTGGTTTCACGAACATAAACTTTTTGTAACCTTAAATGTCCATCCCGCTGATGGCGTTGGTCCGCACGAAGACGTTT
Source organism: bacterium (assembly GCA_023135785.1). Taxonomy (NCBI): domain Bacteria; species bacterium. The sequence goes on along the minus strand of JAGLSL010000016.1, from coordinate 7,101 downwards.
ATAAAGAATTTATGAAAGCGATGAGTAAAAACTCTTCCACGAACGAATGGCTTCCCTTTGATGCGGGCGACAAAAAGTATATGGAGTCGCTTTTTGAACACACACACATACCGTTGGAGAAAAAGGGTGTGGATTTTTGGTGGCTTGATTGGCAGCAGGACCCATTTACTAAAAGCATTCCGAGTTTAAGCAATCAAAGATGGTTAAATCACTGCTATTATCAACATACGGGCAGGAATAATCAACGGGGACAGTCTTTTAGTCGCTGGGGAGGATGGGGAGATCATCGCTATCCAATCCATTTCTCCGGGGATACCAATACGGAATGGCCTATGCTGGCGTTTGAAGTGCCGTTTACCTCTACCGCTGGGAATGTCGGTTGTTTCTTCTGGTCTCATGATATCGGGGGGCATTGGGGCTCTCGCAATGAGGAGTCTTACACACGCTGGGTTCAGTTTGGCTCTACCACTGCCGCTTTGCGTTCACATTCAGCCCGTTCCCAAGAATTAGACCGTAGACCCTGGAAATATAGTGAACAGGCGGAAGATTCTATGCGCATTGCCTTTCACCTGCGTTCACTCTTATTCCCTTATATCTATTCCAGTGTCTGGCAATCCCACAGAGAATCACTGTCTCTTAACCGGTCGATGTATATTGAGTATCCTGAAGAGGAAAAAGCTTATTGTAATCCTCAACAGTATTTCTTTGGCGATACATTTTTGGTTGCGCCAATCGTCTTACCTGGGGCAGGACCAAATAAAGTTGCCACGCAAACGGTCTGGTTCCCGGACGGCGTGTGGTACAACTGGTTTACAGGCGAGAGATATTTAGGTAATAAGGAAGTAATCGTTGCCGCGGACATTAATGAGTTCCCGCTCTACGCAAAGGGAGGGATGCCTATTCCCACTCAGCCCTATACTTCCCGTATGACGACTGAACCATTGAAGGAACTGGTTATTCGTTGTTATCCAGGGGAGGATGGTAAAACCGGGAATTATTCGCTTTATGAGGATGATGGCTTCACGAAGGATTACCTAAATGGCAAGTATGCCCTCACCATTCTCAGCTATACGCGTAAAGGGAATACCGTCACCGTTAAAGTGAGTCCGGCAAAAGGCAACTACAACGGACAGGTAAAATCTCGGGCATACATCATTGAACTACCTTGCACTCGCAAGGCCGAAACTGCTGAAATCAACGGCAAGTCAACTCGTATTATATATGACGAAAAGACCTATACTAATCGGATTAAAGTTTCCCTTCGGTCCGTCAGCCAGCCAGTCACGGTAAAAGTTAGGGTTGAAGAGGCAAATTTCGACGACTTTCGACATAGAGCCGCTTCACGTCGCTTGCAGGGCTTACTGGGAAAGACAACTGCTCAATCTTTGCAGGATATCATAGTTCAGTATGCGCAACAAAATAATCCCAACGATGCTGTTCTTGAAACTTTGCTGGCCATAGCTGGAATTGGTGTGAAAAAGAACAAGACGGAATATCTTTATAAAGGGCCGGAGAGGACATGTCTTTACAATGGCTCTGACTTGATTAATGGCAATACCTTCAGTGTTACAATCACTGATTACATTGGCGAAGAAAAAAAGGTAATATTTTCTCAAGATTATAAAGTGAGAGAACCTTCTTCATTGTGTATCCCGGAGATTCCTTTTCCCGGGCAATCCTGGATGGGGATACGCACCGCTCAAATAATGCAGATAGACTTCAAAATAAAAGACTATCCCATATCACTCTCCCAAACTATTGTTGGAGAAGATAGTTATCTAAACAAATGGAACATTGTCGGACCGTTTGAGTTTGACAAAAATAAGAAACTTTCCGAACAGAAATACGGGCCGGAAGAGGAACAAATCGATCTATCGGTTAGCTATAAGGGAATTGACGGTAAAGACATTCAGTGGCAAAAAGCTGAAATTAATGAGGACAACATTGTCAATTTGATAAAGTACTTCAAATTTGACGATAAAATTGCCTATGCTGTTACTTACTTGCATTCCGAAAGAAAACAGGAAGTGGTTCTTAAAATAAATTCTGATGATGGAGTTGAGGTTTGGCTAAATGGCGAGAAGATTCATTCAATGGATGCGGGTCGGTCAATAGTTCATGAACCTGATGTGGTGAACTCAACCCTGAAGAGCGGAAACAATATTCTATTGCTTAAAGTGTCACAACATGGAGGTGAATGGGCATTCAAGGTGGGAATTGAAAGTTTTTATCCGATTAAAGAGGCATATAGTGAGTTCTATTAGGATTTAGATTACACTAAACACGATTAATTGGCGCGCCAAGCGGGGATACATTCTTTTTTCCCATGCCGCAAGCCGTATAAGTCTTTTTGGGAAGGCATAAAGATGTACGGATAATTTGGGGATTATTGAGAAATTCCTACCTTTTATTTAGATTTTCTGTTCCAACTATTTTGTATTTCGCTCTTAATTTTCCTATAACTTTCTTCCAAAGATTCCGGGATGACTTTGGCTCCTCCTATAACAGGCATATAATTCGTATCCCCTTCCCATCGGGGAACTATATGCAGATGCATATGCTCCGCCACACTTGTTCCTGCGCATACTCCCAGGTTCATACCAATATTAAAACCTTGCGGACGATACACTTTCTTCAATATTGGAATTATTCTTCTGGCAAGCGAAAAAATTTCATTTAATTCCTCATCGCCTAAATCTTCTAAATTTTTTATGTGCTTGATAGGGACTATCATAAGATGCCCGTTGTTATAAGGAAACTTATTTAAAATTATAAAAGAGTATTTTCCCTTATAAAGTATCAAACTTTTACTCGTATCTTTTAATTTTAAATGTTGACACAGGAAACAACCTTTTATCTTTCCTACATTTGCTACGTATTTGCCTCTCCACGGCGCCCATAAATTTTCCATGTCGATATTATACTATAAATCTGTTGGTAAAAATTGAGTCAGATTATGCTAAAATACTTCCGAAAATGGGCAATATAAACGAATTCTTAGTTAGAGAGTTTTTTGAGATATCGGGATTTATAGTCAAAGCCAATCTCAAATTTGTTCCCAAGGGCAAAACATCCAGAAGGGGAGTAGACTTTTTCGTCGTAAACCTCAATGCAAATCAAACTAAAGAATTGACAGAATTCGTATTAGACGGCGAATCTGTTAAGTTAATCCATAATGCGATAATAAGAATTGAACCCTGGCATACCGATAAATTTTACCCTTCTGTTATTCAAAAAGACGAGGGACTGATTGATTTCTTAAGTTCTGAAAACATAGAAGAAGCCCAGAAAACATTAAAAACAGCTGATTTTAAGAAAATTTTGGTGATTTCGGATCTACCCGCTAATAAAGATATGCGTGACAAGTCAGAAAAACTTCTTAAGGCAAAAGGTGTAGACTATCTGACAACTTTCCCTACTATGCTTATCTGGCTTATAGAGAATATCAAGAGTAATAAAAATTACTACAACGATACTTTGGAACTTTTAAGGATATTAAAACACTATAAATTATTTAAAAAACCGCAGTTAGAATTATTCAAAAAATAATTTTGCGGAAAAATATAAGGAAGGTTTTTTCGGTAATCTTCTACAAAATATTTTCTAATTTGGATAAAAACATATGAATTCTATTGTTCTTGGTTTTGACCCCGGCATAAAAGTAAGTGGTTACGGAATCATTACGAAAGATAATAATGCAAAACTCACGACTATTGACTATGGGATAATTGAAAATACTTCTCCTGATTCATATCCTTTGTATCTGGAAAAAATCTATGATAAAGTTGTTCAGTTAATAAAAAAGTTTAAGCCTGACAATATTGCGGTAGAAGAACCTTTCATTTCCAGAAACCCTAACGCAGGTTTGAAAATCGGACAAATTGTGGGAGTAGTTGGTTTGGTGGGAATAAAAAAGGGGCTTCGGGTTTTTGGTTATTCCGTTCTTGCTGTCAAACAAGCGGTTACCGGATATGGTAGAGCGGAAAAGCAGCAGGTGCAGGATATGGTAAAAAAAATGTTATCTTTGGATGTAGAATTCAAGCGTGTTGATATTTCAGATGCTTTGGGTGTGGCTATTTGTTGTATGAATTCTATGGATTGGGATAATAGAATACAAGACCAAAGAGGGAGAATTCCTAATACCTAATTCCCAATTTCTAATGAATTTCTAATTTTAGAATGCCCAATAAAAACTTTTGGGAATTTGACATTGAATATTTCATTAGAAATTAGATATTGGAAATTAGAAATTTAAAAATATGATAGATTCCTTGCGAGGTAAACTCGCTTACAAATCTCCGACTTATATCAGAGTAGATGTTAATGGGGTGGGCTTCGGATTAAATATTCCCGTTTCTACATATAATTGTCTGGGAGAAATTGGTGGAGATATTAGTCTTTTTACTTATCTTCATGTAAGAGAAGATATAATGCGTCTTTATGGGTTTAAGACGGAAGAGGAGATTAAAACTTTTAAAATGTTGATTTCTGTTACTTTGATAGGTCCGCAATTAGCATTGGGTATTTTATCTTCCATTTCATCGGATGAATTTAAAAAAGCAATAATCCAGGACGATTTTAATAGACTGGACGCTATACCCGGGGTCGGGAAAAAGACCGCCCAAAGAATGGTTATAGAGCTTAAAGAAAAGATTTCTTCTGTGGGAGGGATATTGGACAAGACAGAAGGATTAAATGAAGCGGAATCATCGCTTATAGAAGAAGCGGTGCGCGCGCTTATATCTTTGGGTTGCAGTAAAAAAGAGGCGCTTTTATCTATAAAAACTTCATATATAACTATTAAAGACAAAAAGCCGTCTTTGGAAGAACTTATTAAATATTCTTTAAAACATTTATAATGATAGACAGAAGACAGAACTCAGAGGACAGATGACAGAGGATAGAAGAAAACAAGACAGAAAAAAAGAAACGGACAGGAAGCCGAAATTCTGTCATTGCGAGCCCCGATTCTGTTTATCGGGGCGTGGCAATCTCAAAAGATGGGATTGCTTCGTCACCTTCGGCTTCTCGCAATGACACATCGGAGTTGGCAGAATACAGAGGGCAGAAGATTAAATACAAAAAAGAAAAGTCCAAAGTCTAGTGTCTAATGTCAAAAGTCTAAACTAAAATGGCAAAAGAAAGAGTTATAAATCCGAAACCTACGTTTGAAGACAAGGAACTGGATAATGAACTGCGACCTGCATCTTGGAAGGATTTTGCGGGACAGGGAAAGATTAAGGAGCAGTTGTCCATATTTATAAAGGCGGCGAAAGATAGAGGGGAAGCTCTTGACCATATTCTTTTTCACGGGCCTCCGGGATTAGGAAAAACCACTCTTGCCAATATAGTCTCAAGAGATTTAGGTGTTAATATTAATTCGACATCCGGTCCAGTTATAGAAAGACCCGTAGACTTGTCGGCACTTTTGTCGCGTTTGAAGGAAAAGGAAGTTCTTTTCGTAGACGAGATACACCGGTTGCCTCATACGGTAGAAGAAGTGCTTTATTCGGCTATGGAAGATTATAAATTAGACATAATGGTTGGTAAGGGTCCATCAGCGCGCGCTATAAAACTTGAACTTCCGCATTATACTTTAATAGGAGCAACCACTCGCACGGGGCTTATTACTTCTCCTTTGAGGGCAAGATTTGGGATGATAATTCGCATAGGTTTCTATAATGCCGGCGAACTTTCTCGGATAGTTAAAAGGTCTGCCAGAATTTTGAATATTGAAATAGATGAAGAAGGAGCATGGGAATTGGCTTCAAGAAGCCGGGGTACTCCTAGAGTAGCAAATAGACTTCTTCGTAGAGTAAGAGATTACGCTCAAGTAAAAGCTGACGGTGTTATTAATAAAGATATTACAACAAAAGCGTTGGAACTTCTGGGTGTAGATGAATATGGGCTTGACGAAATGGATAAACTTTTGCTTAAAACATTGGTGGAAAAGTTTAACGGCGGGCCTGTGGGAATAAAGACATTGGCGATATCTTTGGGCGAAGAAGAAGATACTCTCCAAGAAGTATGCGAAGCTTATCTTATTCAGCAGGGTCTTATAAAAAGAACCGCGCAGGGAAGAGAAGCCACGCCGTTATGTTATGAATGCTTGGGAATTGTTAAAGCAAAATCAAAAAAGCAGAACAAGCTTTGGGGAGAGAAATAAGAAAATCAGACAAAAGACCAAAGACATAAGATTTTAAAAGTTTTTAGTCTTTGGTCTACGGTCTTCGGTCTATTTTATGAAAGGGGGATTGTTATGCAAAAAGTTAAAATTTTTATGAATTCAGCTACAGGGGAAGGCATTGAAGAACTTGAAGCAAATATAAATAAATGGGTTGAAAAAGAAAAAGTCGAAATTAAGAATATTTCCACCTCGGTGAGACTTATACCGTCTGGAGAAAGAGCAAGTTTAACATCTGAAATAGCAGACCAATTTATAGTTTGCCTAACCTATGAAAGCAAATAATAATCCCCAGGGCAAGTTTTACGTTACTACACCTATTTATTATGTAAATAGTATTCCGCATGTAGGGCATACTTACACTACAATTGCGGCTGATGTTTTAGCGCGTTCTGCCCGTCAAGAAGGTAAAGAGGTGTTTTTCCTAACGGGAACAGATGAGCATGGAGAGAAAATAGCCAAGGCATCTGAAGCTGTTGGAAAAACCCCAAAAGAGTTCTGCGACGAAATTTCCGCAAAGTTTAGATATGTATGGGATAAGCTAAACATATCTTATGATTATTTTATCCGCACTACCGATAAAAAGCATGAAGACGCGGTAAAAAAATTCTTGAGTAAACTTTATGAAAACGGTCTAATATATAAAGGCAAATATGAAGGGCTTTATTGTCGGGGATGCGAAAAATTTCTACAAAAAAATGACATAGTAGAAGGTAAATGTCCTTTGCATTTAACGCAGCCGGAATTACTAAAAGAGGAAAATTATTTCTTTAAACTAAGCGATTATAGAGATAAACTTATAGAATTGATAAAAAAAGACACAATAGAGATACTCCCTGTTGCACTAAAAACTGAAGTTTTAAGTAAGTTGATTTTGGGGACAGAAGATATTAGCATTTCCAGGCAAACCGTTTCGT